>NZ_NPIA01000002.1:0-300000 GCF_002262935.1 Lottiidibacillus patelloidae
GATAAAGGAAACACAAAAAGCGGAGCGTTTTGATGTTGACTTATCGTAAGTGAGTAGTATGAAGTTCTCAAGTTGATAGGAGCCTTTTCTAGACACCACATCACTGCTCAATGTAGACTTATCGTAAATAAAAAGTGTGAAGAATTGTAGGCGTTGGGAGCTGAAGCTGGATCAAATATAGAAAAGCGAGGCGCACGCTTAGCGACGTATAAGCTCGCATATCTCTATATAAAAAAGCGCTAAAATTAGCGCTTTTTATGTTTGTGGTAAACAAACTTTATTATTAAGCATTATTTTGAAGTCCTTCTCTGGAACTGGTTTGCTAAAGAGAAATCCTTGTACTTCTTGACAACCAGAATCTTTTAAAGTAATAAGTTGCTCCAAAGTTTCGACACCTTCACCGACAATAGCTAATCCAAGAGATTGCGCTAATTGAATCGTAGCATTCGTTAACTCAACTGAGTCAACATCTGATGGAATAGCTTTAATAAATGAACGGTCAATTTTCAACGTATCAATTTTAAATTTCTTTAAATAACTAATAGAAGAATAACCAGTCCCAAAATCATCAATAGCAATTTGAATACCCATTGCTTTCATTTTCTCAATTGTTGCAAGCACAGTATCCTTATGTTCCATAACGACACTTTCTGTAATTTCAATTTCTATTAAATTGGGATCCATTTTAGTACGAGTAAAAATATTAATAATTGTTTGCAATAAATCTTTCTGTAAAAACTGTAAGGCTGAGAAATTGACCGAAACTTTAATTTTGTTCATTCCACTTTGTATCCATTGGCGGTGGTGATTACAAACTTCTTCAAGCACCCAGTTGCTTATCGGAATAATTAAACCAGTTTCTTCTGCTAATGGAATAAATTCAGTTGGCGAAATAAAACCGAATTCAGGGTGCTTCCAACGGAGTAAGGCCTCTGCACCAATAATATCGTTGGAATTAACATCAATTCTTGGCTGATAATGTATAGAAAACTCTTCATTTTGTAGTGCTTTTCTTAAATCATTACGCAATGTAAATGTCTTCATAGCCATTTGTTCCATTGATGCCGTATAAATTTTATATTGATTTTTCCCATCTTCTTTTGCTTGATACATCGCAATATCAGCATTTTTTAACAACGTTTGCACTGACTCCCCGGCTTTTGGATATACTGCTACACCAATACTCACTGTTACAATAAAATCGTAATTATTCAGGTTAAATGGCTTTTTAAATAATTCTAATATCGTCTTTGCAAAATGTTCAGTACTTTCTTGTGTACTATTTTTAATAACTACAGTAAATTCATCTCCGCCATTTCTAGCAACAAAACCATATGGCGAAATTGCTTCTAGTAGTCGCTCAGATACTTGAATTAGTAATTCATCTCCGGAAAAGTGTCCTAATGAGTCGTTAATAAATTTAAATCCATCAATATCAAAAAATAATATTGAAAATTGCTTGCAATCCTCACATGCTTCGCTAATGTATTCTTTCAAATTTTCTAGTAGATACCTTCTATTAGGTAAACCTGTTAAGTCGTCATGATATGCCAAATGATGAATTTTTTGTTGAGCATACTTTTGCTCTGTTATATCTTTAAAGTTGTAAACAATGCCGTTCACACTAGGGTCTTTTAAGCGATTAACTGCTGTAACTTCACAATGATAATAGCGCTTGCTTGTTAACATGACTCGTATTTCAAATTTTATAGGAATGTTAACACTTTTAAGTACTCTTTGGAAATTTTGTTTAGCCACGTTAACATCGTCTTTGTGAACAAAGTCGAAATGACTTTTTCCGATATAATCATAAACTGATTTTTCTGTTAAGTTTTCCACCGTGGGGCCAATGTAAGTAATTACCCCATTTCCATCAAGCACTTTAACAATATCAGCTGAATATTGAATTAATGATTTAAATCTTTCTTCTTTAGCTAACAACTGTTGTTCACGTTCGGTAAGAGTACCTTCCATTACTTTTCTTTGAGTAACATCAAGTACCATCCCAGTTACAGCTGGCTTTCCATTATAAGTCGTCTTTGTGCCTAGCAACTCAATATGAAAAACTGTTCCATCCGCCTTTAGAGCTTTAGCTTCAGTAGAAGGCACTATTTCCCCATCTAATCTTCTCTGCATATTTTCTGCAATTCTATTCCGATCATCTTCATGGATCACTTCAATTGCAGTTTTTCCTATTACACTTTTATAACCAAAAATCTCCAAAAGCGTTTGGTTTGAAAACACAAACTTTCCATCCTGAATGATATAAACTCCAACTAATGACTGTTCAACAAGATTTCGATATTTTTCTTCTGATTCCTGTAAAGTTGAAAGGTCTTTTGCTATACCGTGAACACCAATAATTTTCCCGTTAACGATTACTGGGATATTCGTAATGTTCAATTTAATATGACTACCATTTTTGTGTACTGCATCAACGACATAATTTTGCGCTTCACCTTTTAACACTTCTTGAAAATAATGTAATGCTTTCTTTTTGGAGTTTTCAGCCATTAATGGCAGAAAAGATTGTCCAATTAAATCCTCTTTTCTGTACCCAACCATTGTTTCACTTGCTTTATTTCCATCTATGAAATTACCGTTTGTGTCAAGAGTATAGACAGAGAATGGGTTATATTCATATAAAGATCTAAACTTTTGCTCACTTTCCGCAAGTCGTTGCTCGGCATTTTTTTGATGAGTAATATCCTTAATTATTCCCATGTACTGCATAATATTTCCATTAGTATCAAGTTTCGGAATAACTTTATCTGAGATCCATCGAATTTCACCATTTGCATGGTATATTCGGTATTCATTATCAATAGCTTTTCCAAGTCTAAGTTGTTTTTGCCCTTGATCTACTTTTGGTAAATCTTCTGGATAGATTACTTTAGCCCATAATAGAGGGTCATTATAAAATTGTTCGGATGTATAGCCATAAACTTTTTCCGAACCGTGTGAGACATGCAAATATTTTTTTGTTCGATAATCAGCTGCCCAAATAGATACATCGAGCTCATTGATTACATCATTTACGATATGGTTATAAGTAGGCATTTCTTCCTCATCAACTTGTGATAACAACCCGTAAACGCCATACTTTTCTCCATTAAATTCCGCAATAGAAAAACTAAGTTGAAACTGAGTCTTTCCTTCCGAATCATCCAATTCAACTATGTTTCTCTCAAACCTACCTTTCAAGAAATTATTAAATTGCTTTTTCACTTTATCTTGTGAGTCCTGATCAAATAACAAATGAAAACTTTTACTTTTATATTTGCTCAAATCAAAGCCCACTTGCAAGGAAGCGTTTTCATTATAATTTTGAATGATCCCATTATCATTTAAAAGAAATAGAGAAATAACGTTATTCTCTAATAAAGATTCAAATATATCTTTTAAATTGTGAGTTGTTGGACTTTTTTCTTTCATGATGGAACTCTCCTGTCATTACATGCAAGAATATAATTAATATACAACGATTTAGATTGTTTTATTATAACAGATTTCATGCGAAGTTTGTCGTATTTTTGAAATATTCTGGCATATTATAACAAAAAGCATTCAATATGAATGCTTTTATGAGATTTTATTCAATTTTTCACTTAAAGCACTTGGTAAATATGCAATCGGAAAGTTTGCTTCTTTTAGATGAATTAAAGTTTTAATTACATGCTCTGATTCTTGTAAGGATATACCTGATATTCCTGACTCGTCTATATTTTCCAGTCCTTTTGTAATAAGTAAAGTACCGTGCAATTCATAGTTAGGATAGCAGAACTCTTTATTACAACCTGTATGATGGATTACAAAATATCCATTTGCTAAGTACTGAAAATTTAAAGATCCTTTTACTAGATTTTGCATTTCTGAAAAGTTATTTTCTATTTCCAACAAATAAGGTTCTTTATTTGCCTCTACTACAATTACTCTTTGCATATACATGTTGAAACCTTCTCCCCTATGTCGTTTTTCCTGAGCACCTTCAAGTTCATTATGATTAATAATATACCTCATGGGAATAGCTTCGCTAAAACTAGTGTTGATGTTACAAGTTTAGACATAATTCCCACTAATATTATATTTTCATATTTATAGTCGTATCAGTTTAAAAAAAGTTTCATTTTTTAAATAGAATGCTTCCCCTGGATTCTATTTTTTAGATTTCATGTATGCTTCCAAGAAAATGGAAAATAATATAAATACTAATGACACTTTAAAGGAACGGTAGATATGCATATTACAGTAGCACTAGTTTGTATTATTGCTGTATGGAAAAGAGGCGTCTGGAGAGATTGGCAAAAATATCATACAACAATGATGTACTTTGCCTTAGGTAATCTACTTTACAACTTCCTTACAGCGAATCACTTTTTATGGAGGTTTCATTCAGAACCACTAGCAAATCATACAATGGTGGAAATGTTATATACATTTATTGTATTCCCAGCGACCGCATTATTGTTTTTAGCAAAGTATCCTGAAGGAAAAGGTTATATTAAAATTGCCAAGCATATTCTTATCTGGGTAGCAATTTATGGTGGATTTGAATACATCTATGTGCTAACCAATCGCATTGAATATCAATATGGATGGACACTAGGTTGGTCCATTTTCTTTGACTTCACTATGTTTCCAATGCTTCGTCTTTTTCATAAACATCCATTAATTGCATATGTCATTTCATTTTTTATGGCAATTTTTTGGGTGCATTTATTCGATGTTCCAGTAGAAATTCCCGTTGAAGACCGATAATAACCGTTAAAATTAAATTGATTGTGCCTCTAAATGAAAAGTATGATAATATGGTGTGGACAAGTATCAAAGAGGTGCAAAGAAATGGCAGAATTATTTCGTTGGTTTATATTATTTTGGGTATTTTTCCTACTGTTCATGTTTGCTGTCGGTGGATATTTTATGTTTAGAAAATTCCTGAAAAGATTGCCGAAAGAAGACGGAAAATCTATAATCGATTGGCAAGAGTATTACATAGAAAAAAGTTTGCATTTATGGACTGATGAGCAAAAAGCGCTATTAAACGATTTAGTTGAACCAGTTCCTCCATTATTCCGCGATATCGCAAAGCAAAAAATTGGATCAAAAATTGGTGAACTAGCGTTAGAAGAAAATGCTACAGCAATAACAGAAGATCATGTAGTTAGAGGATATATAATCGCAACGCCTAAGCGCGATCATAAATTTTTACTAAAGACGTTAAACAAGAAAAATATTGATATTGCTCCTTATAAAGAGCTGTTTTAAAAAAAGAAAGAACTAGTTCCATTATGGGATTAGTTCTTCCTTTTTTAATTTATATTATTTATCATTTTTTTATAAGTGGCATACATAGAAAGCCGCCATGGCAAGAGCATTCCGAAAGCGACAATAAAAAACAGACTACTTGTTTCATATAATGTAATATATTGATTAATGTAAGTCTTCAACACTAACCTAATAATAATTAGTCCTAAAATAATAAACATAAATACTTTAGAACGTTCCATATAAATATCTCCGTCTTTTTCAATAAAAGATGACGATTTAATTAAAAACAAGGAAAATAAATTGCCAAGTATAAAGGCTGCAACTGCATAACTTAATTCAATATGAAAAATCGGAACGGTAAACATAAAAAATCCTGTTGCCATAAAAAATGGTGGTAATATAATTTTTTTTGCATTTGTCGGCTTTTTAGCGGATCGCATTCGAACAAACATTACGATCAACCCCATAAATAAAGCAATAATTGTTGTTGCTATATACAAAGAAATCATCCTTTAACAATACATTTCTAACCTTTACATTATAGCTTAGTTCGAAAAAATTTTCACTTTACAATATATTAAATAATACTAGTATTTTTTCAAAATAAAAGAAAAATATACCAAAATTAACAATAGTTTTCTAGTAAATGGTATACTATCAATTAATAATCAATATAGATAGGGGTCTTTTCATGAAATTTTTTGACGCAAAGTGGAAACAAGTCTTAATTGCTACGATAGCAATTATTATCGGCTTTACTGTTTATAACAATTATTTTAGTACGGATACACCCGAGAATACAGTGAAGATTTTTTTGGAGGCTTATGCTAGTGGCGATGATAAAAATTTGAAAATTGCACTCTCCGAAGAATTGTATGAGAGGTTTAACGACACACTGGAAAATATTTCATTGTCAGAACTAGAAATTTTTGAAATTGAAACTAAAAAAATAGTTGATAATGTTGCTTACGTTTACTTTGACATGAATAATATCATGTTAATGCATGAAGAAGGTCAAAAAGATAATATTATCCATGCAACTACTTTACGAATGCATGGGTTTTTACAATTAGAAAAACAAGATAATAGATGGAAAATAGTTGAATTCATGACGGGGTCTTTTAATCATTATTAAAAAAGAGTGGGCACGGTTATTAACCGAGCTCACTCTTTTCTTCATTTTGGTCATCAGCAATTGTTAAAATAATTGTCATCGTAACACCAATAACTGTAAAATAAACGCCTAAATCAAACAACATTGCTGTAGCAAGTTCAAAATCGCCTACAAATGGTAAATGAAAATGACCGAACGTATGACTTAAAAATGGTTGTTTAAATAAAAATGATCCTATCCCTGTAGCAATTGCTGTCAATAATCCAACAGCAATCAATGTTGTTGAACTCCATTTAAACACTCTAGCCATTGTACCTATTCCAAATGCAATGTAAAGTAAAACGATTGCAGCTGCAGTCATTAAACCACCAATAAAACCTCCACCAGGGGCATTGTGCCCAGCCAAAAATAGATAAATTGAGAATGCTAATATCACAAATGCAATAATTGTTGTAGTCGTTTTCAAAATTAAATCATTTGTACGAAATTGTTTCACCGTTTACACCTCTTCTTTCTTTGAAGTAATTAAAACCCTTGAAATCCATTAAAGAAATTAGTAATTAAAAATGATGTTATTTTTGAGAGCCAGTTAAAGTAAAGGAAAATCCCCATCACAATCATTGTATAACCGCCAATTTTCATAATCAACAAACTATGTTTTTTAATCCAATTTAACTTTCCAATAAAGAAGGCTAGGATAAAAAATGGGACAGCAAATCCTAAGCTATAGGCACCCATATATAAAAGACCCGCTTCAGGATTGGTTAAACTCAGTGACATTACTGCTACTAAAATCGGACCGGTACATGGTGTCCACCCTGCAGCAAATCCTAGGCCAATAAGTAAAGAACCAATGTACCCTGTTGGACGGCTTTTAAAAGTGAATTTCTTATCTTTCATTAAAAAGTTTGGTTTAATAAACCCTATAATGACGAAACCAAAAAACACCATTAATATTGCACCAATTTTTTGGAGGAAGCTCTGATATTTTACAAATAATTCACCTATAAGTGTAGTTGAAAAACCTAACACTAAAAAGATTATTGTAAATCCAAGGAGAAAAAATAGTGTATGTAGCATCGCTCTTTTTTGTAGAAACGCGTGCTCTTCCTTGAGCTCACTTACTGATACACCGGTTATGTATGATAAAAAAGCGGGATACAATGGTAAACAGCATGGTGAAATGAACGATAAAAAGCCTGCACCAAATGCAATTAAAATATTTAAGTCAGCTAAATCTGCCATATTACTCTCTCCTTTATAATACTCCACTTAAGTTTACCATATCGTTTTTTGAGAACATATATTATTGCTTTATTGTTTTTTATTGCAAAAATTCAGTAAATTACCTACTATTAAGATATATTACAATTTACTTATTGGAGGAATCACTATTGAATTTTTTACAAAAAAGTCATTTACCTTTTTACGCTCCAATTATTTTATTCTTCCCGCAATTATTCTTAAGTTTTCAAGCAATTTCTAAACAAGAGGCAGTAATCGTGGACTGGCTCCTACTTGTTGTTGCTATAATCGCTTTATTATTAAGTGGTTTATATGTATTAAAATCAACTCACAACACTCCAAAAATGTTAGGAAAAATTTATATTGCTGTAAGTGTAGGTTCCATTATCTATACACTAATAATGGTGATTAATTAGAAAAGGTTGAGGAGTAGTTCCTCAACCTCTTTTTTATGCAACGTCGTAACCTTGGTCTTCAATAGCAGTTTTCATTTGTGCTGCTGAAACTTTATCTGCTGCATATTCAACATCCACTTTTCCTTCTTTTAACGAAACAGTTACTGCAGCTACCCCATCTAAACTAGATAATGCAGTTTTTACAGCATTTTCACAATGTCCACAACTCATACCACTCACATTTAACGTAATTTTTTCCATTTAAATACACCCCTTCCAATATATTAAAACTTATAATTGTACACGTTTCAAACGTAATGCATTTGCTACGACAGAAACGGAACTAAATGCCATCGCAAGACCTGCTATCCATGGTTCAAGCAAGCCTGCTGCGGCAATTGGAATTCCTGCCGAATTATAAGCTAAAGCCCAAAATAAGTTTTGTTTAATATTTTTCATTGTTAAACGGCTTAGCTTGATTGCTTTTGGCAAGTGATCTAACTTTCCACCAACAAGTGTTATATCTGCCGCTTCAATGGCAACATCCGTACCTGTCCCAATAGCAATACCTATGTCAGCAGTAGCTAAGGCTGGCGCATCATTGACACCATCACCGACCATCGCTACTATTTTACCTTGTTTTTGTAATTCTTCTACCTTTTTTGCTTTTTCATCTGGGAGTACTTCAGCAAAAACATGATCGATACCAGCTTGTTTAGCAAGTTCATTTGCCGTACGTTTATTATCACCAGTTAACATATATACTTCAATATTTTCGTCTTTAAGTTTTTGTATCGTTTGCTTTGCTTCATCTTTAATCGTATCTGCTACTGCAATAATTGCTGCCATTTTCCCATCTATTGCAAAAAGCATTACTGTTTTACCTTCATTTTCTAACGCTTCAACTTTCTGCGTGTAAAAAGATATATCAACAGAGTGTTCAGCCATTAGCTTCCTAGTACCAGCCAAAATAGTCTGTTCGTCTGCTCTCGCTATTATTCCATGACCTGGTACTGCTTCAAAAGATTCAATTTCCTTTTCCTCTACATTTTGTTTACGTCCATAGTTAACAATTGCCTCTGCAAGTGGATGTTCAGATGAAGCTTCAGCAGCAATAATGTATGGAAGTGCTTTTTCGTTAATTAACTCTATATCAGTCACTTCAGGTTTTCCTTTTGTAATCGTACCTGTCTTATCCAGCACAACAGCGTTCACTTTATGTGTCGTTTCTAAATATTCGCCGCCTTTAAATAAGACTCCGTGCTCCGCACCTTTTCCTGTACCAACCATAATTGATGTTGGAGTTGCTAATCCTAATGCACAAGGGCAAGCAATAACTAAAACTGCAATAGCAATTTTAATTGCTCCCGGTAAATCACCAGGTGTAAGGAAGAAAAACCACGTAATAAAAGTAGCAATTGCAATCGCCACAACTACAGGAACGAAATACCCTGATATCGTATCTGCTAAACGTTGAATCGGTGCTTTCGAACCTTGGGCATCTTCAACAATTTTGATTATACTTGCGAGTACTGTATCTTTTCCTACTTTTGTTGCTTTAACTTCAATGGAGCCATTTTTATTAATTGTAGAACCAATTACGTGATCATTTAATTTTTTATCAACTGGAATAGACTCACCTGTAATCATCGATTCATCGATGGCAGTTCGACCTTTTACTATCATTCCATCAACAGGAATTTTCTCTCCTGGTTTAACTAATAGGCGGTCGCCTGCTTTCACTTCTTCAAGAGGAACTTTCACAAAGCTATTTTCGCGAAAAACTGTCGCTTCTTTCACTTGTAGCTCTGCAAGCTTAGAAATTGCTGCTGTCGTCCTACCTTTTGCTAGGGTTTCAAAATATTTACCCAATAAAATTAATGTAATTAACACCGCACTTGTTTCGAAGTATAAATGTGGCATGTAGCTTGGATCAAATATCGTGCGAATCGATTCACTCAAGCTATAAAAATAGGCTGCTGATGTCCCAAGCGCTACTAGAACGTCCATGTTTGCACTTTTTGATCTTAAGTTTTTATATGCTCCTCTATAAAAAGGTGCACCGATATAAAATTGGACCGGAGTAGCAAATAATAACTGGAACCAAGGATTCATTAAAAGTGCAGGCATCGGTAACCCAGTATCAAACGGCATATGAGCAATCATCGTATATAAAAGAGGTAATGACAAAAAGATGGATAAGAGTAATGTTCTTTTTTTCTCTTGCAATTCCACTTCTTTCTTCTGGGACTTTCCTTTATTATCTGTTTTTAATTCAGCTTGGTATCCAATGTTATTGATTTTCGTAATAATTTCTTCTTGTGTGCTTACACCTGAAAGATACTTTACTGTCGCCGTTTCTGTTGTCAGGTTTACGGTTGCTTCTACTCCTGAAATTTTATTAAGAACTTTTTCAATTCTTGCTGAACATGCAGCACATGTCATTCCAGTGATAGTTAATTCAAGCTTTTCTTCTTTGACACCATAGCCAATTTTCTCAATCTTATTTATTATTTCCTGCTCTGAAAATTTCTCATCTTCAAAACTAATTGTTGCTTTTTCTAATGGGAGGTTGACTGTTGCATCGATTCCATCTTGCTTATTCAACACTTTCTCAATTCTCGTTGAACATGCTGCACATGTCATTCCAGTAATATCTAAAGTAATTTGTTTTTTCATTGTGCTCCCCCTTTACTTTGAAAACTGTTGAATAACCTTCATCAGTTCGTCAATTGAGGCATCACCATTTCCTTCTTTAATTGCATTTGCAACACAATGATGTGTATGCTTTTCCATTAAGTGAAAGCCTACTTTTTTTAAAGCTGCATTGATCGCTGACATTTGTACTAAAATATCGACACAGTAACGGTCTTCCTCAACCATTTTTTGAATACCTCTTACTTGACCTTCGACACGCTTAAGTCGATTTAAGACAAGCTGCTTATCTTCATCTGATTGGAGACTATGTTTTCGGTTCATCGTACCAACCCTTTCTAACGCTCTTTATATATACTATACCCCCGTATAGTATTTTATGTCAATTCATCTGCTTCTTTCTAAAGTAGTAAATCATAAAAATTACTAACACAATTCCTAAAATTACTTTCCCCTCAGCAGAAAAACTTATCACTTCATTCATCGAGTATGCCTCGAGCAAAGTTGCTGGAAACTTCCCAAGTGAACTTGCTAGAAAATAGGTTACTAACGATACTTCACCTAACGCAGCAAACATTGTAACTAATCCAGAAGGCATAAACGGTAAAAGGCGAAGCCATAAAATGAGGATAAAAGCATCTTTCCCCTTCGCTGATAAAAGTAATTTGACCTTTGGATGTTTCAACTGACTTTTAACAGAAAAAATGTTAAAACCTTTCCTGTATGCAAGAAAAGCAATAACAGCACCAACTGCTTCACCTATAAACGAGATCCACATCCCTTCCCAAAAGCCGAAAAATGTCACATTCACTGCGGTAATGAATACTGATGGTACTATAGCCAAAAGTGCAATGATAATGTTTACAGTAATACTTATAATAATGGCGAATTCTTTATATGTAACTAATAGTTCGAATAATTGCTCTTTCAAAAAAATAACCTCACTTTTATTAACTTGTCCTACAAAAACAAATTATTCATTACGAATAACTAATTATGGAAAGGATGGTAAACGATGAAAAAAAGTCTTGAAGATAAAATTGAAGAAAAGAGACGTGAGCTTGTCGATTCCATTATTTCTTATGGTGTTTCTTCTCCAGAAGTGTTAAAAATTAGTGAAGAATTAGACGAAATAATAAATACTTATCAATCTGCTTCATCCGAAAATTAATTCTGTAATATATTAACAACGCTTAGTACGTACTAAGCGTTGTTTTACGTTTATTAATCTAAATCAACTCTTTCATCTGAAAGATACCATTCGTCTCAAAATCAGAAATAATATTATCTGGTAGTAACTGTTTTAGCTCTTCCTTTGTCGCCCAACAATAATCTGAGTGTTCATTTGATAAAGAAACCCGATTACTCTTACACTCACATAAATATGTCATAATGACAACTTGTCTATTTTCACTTGTATGAAATGTCGTTGCATATAATAGTCTGCCAACAGTAATCTTTACTCCAATTTCTTCCTCAGCTTCTCTTATTAATGCCTCTTCTAAACCTTCACCGAACTCTAATTTTCCACCAACACACTCCCACGTTCCACCTCCAACATGCGCATTCGTGCTTCTTTTTACAATTAAGACTTTTCCTTTATGTATAATAACCCCTTTTAAAGCTAGAACTATCTTATTTTCCATGATCACCTATCCCACTCCAAAACTTGTACTTGTTTTATATTTTACTAATACTTTAATGTTTGTATCAAAGAAAAGCGTTAAACCTTATTCAGATTCAACGCTTTACATCTTATTATTGGTTTGCACTTACTTTATCTGTAACTTGCCCTTGTTGCAATAAATACATTTTGTAATATAAACCTTTGTGAGCAAGAAGTTCTTGGTGGTTTCCACGTTCCACAATTTCCCCTTGATGCAAAACTAAAATTTGATCTGCATCTTGAATGGTAGATAAACGATGCGCGATCGCAATTGTAGTACGACCTTTTCGCATTTTATTAAGTGCTACTTGGATTAATTCTTCTGTTTCTGTATCGATACTAGCGGTTGCTTCATCTAAAACTAAAATTTTAGGATTTATAGCCATCGTTCTTGCAAATGAAACTAGCTGACGCTGCCCACTTGAAAACGTCGAACCACGTTCTCCAACTTTTTCTTCATAACCATTAGGAAGCTTTTCAATAAACTTATCAGCTTGAACAAACTTAGCTGCACGAATCACATCTTCATCTGTAATGTCTTCATTATACAACCTAATATTTTGTTTAATATCCCCAACGAAAAGAAAAGGATCTTGAAGGACAAGTCCCATTTTTGTACGAAGCTCTTCATCTTCATAAGTCATTAATGGTTGACCGTCGATTTTTATTTCGCCCCGATTAATCGCGTAGAAGCGCATTAAAAGGTTTATGATGGAACTTTTACCTGATCCAGTATGACCAACGAGGGCAACTGTCTCCCCTGGATTTGCCGTAAAGGTAATATTTTTTAAGACATCGTTTCTTCCATCATATGAAAAGGAAACATCCTTAAATTCAATTTTCCCGTCTGTAATGGATGCTTTATTCTTTTCATCCTGAAACTCTTTTTGAATAGTTGGTGCATTTTCTGTTTCATCTAATAAGTGAAAAACACGCCCACCGGCAACAATTGCTTGTTGGAAAATAGATAATTGTTGCATCATACGATTAACAGGTTCAAAGAAACGCTCTAAATAGTTAATAAAAGCGTATAACACTCCGATTTCAACAGCTGATGTTAAAGAAGTCATTCCAAAATAGTAAAGCACTAAAATTAACGAGAAAATCCAAACGAGATCAACTGCTGGACGGAGTAATAATCCATCAAGTTTCATATTTTTAATAGCCGCTCCGAAGTGGTCGTCATTTATCTTGGCAAATTCTTTTCGAAGACGCTTTTCTTGTCTAAATACTTGAATAATTGTCATCCCTTGCAAAGACTCACTTATTTTAGCATTTAGTTGGCTAAGCTTTTCACGCATTTGGCTATAGTACTTTGAACTAAAGTAGCGATACATCACCATAATGGTAAAAATAATTGGGATTAGTAATAAGCAGAATAATGCTAAATTTACATTTAAGTAGAACATTCCGATGAAAATACCGATTAAGAAAACACCACTTTGCACAAACGTCGACATAACGCTAACGAACATTTCTTTAATCGCTTCCGTATCGTTTGTAATGCGCGACACTAGGCTTCCACCTGGAGTTTTGTCAAAAAACTTCAAGCCAAGTCTTTGAACTTTTGAAAATACGTCTATTCTTAATTGTTGGACGATTTTCAGTGCAATTTTTTGGAACATTACTTTTTGATAATAGTTAAACACGACAGAAAGTAAGTGTAACCCTAAATAACCGATAGCTAAATAGAGCAAGGGCTCATAAGGAAAGTTCCTCGGTGTTAAATAATCATCTAAAAAGATCTTAATTAGTATCGGTCCAATAATTTGCCCAGCAGTACTTAAGAACAATAGTACAAAAGCTATCGATAATGCTTTTTTATGAGAGAGTGAGTAGCGAAGAAGTCTCACTAAAATACCACGTTGTTCAATAGAGAGTTTTTGCAATTTACTTTTCATCTGTCGCCCCTCCTTGCTCTACTTCTGACTCTAGCTGCTGACGGTTATACATCTTTTTGTACCAACCTTCTTCATTCATAAGGTCCATATGTGAACCTCGTTGAACAATCTTTCCTTCATCAAGAACAAGGATTAAGTCAGCATGTTCGATTGCACTTAATCGATGCGCTGTTATGAAAGTAGTTTTTCCTTGACGATTATTGCGAAGTGCAGTTAATATTTGTTCTTCCGTTTTCGCATCGACTGCTGATAATGAATCATCTAACATTAAAATTTCTGGTTCCATCATCAATGCTCGTGCGATGGATATACGCTGCTTTTGTCCTCCTGATAATGTAACACCGCGTTCTCCAACTGTTGTTTCATATCCGTTCTCAAAACGGAGGATATCTTCATGGATATTCGCAAGCTTCGCAGCATTAATTACTTGTTTCCTATTTGCTTCAGGCTTTGCAAAAGCAATGTTTTCCGCTATTGTTGCAGAAAATAAAAAGTGATCTTGTGGCACATACCCTAATGCACTTCTAAGTCCATTCATTGTGTAATCTGTAATTTTTTCATCACCGATAGAGATTGTTCCATTAGTAATATCAAATTCACGAGTTAATAATTTTAGAAGTGTCGTTTTTCCACTACCTGTTTTACCGACAATACCAACTGTTTGTCCACGCTTAAGAGAGAATTTGATATTCGTTAACGCACTTTCTTCTGTGTTTGGATATAAGAAGGATGAAATGTTATATTCGATGTCACCAGTTGGCTTTTCATCAATTGCATCTTCTTTATCTACTATATCTTTTTTCACTTTTAATAGTGATGATACTCGGTCATAAGAAGCTCTACCACGCTCAACAATATTAAATAACCAACCGAATGCAAGCATTGGCCAGATTAAAAGTCCTAAATAAATAGTAAAGGAAGTTAGTTCTCCTAACGTCATTTCTCCGTTTACGACAAAGCGCGCTCCAAAAGTAATAGCTAAAAAGAACGACAGTCCGACAATTAATGAAATCGTTGGATCAAATAAAGAATCTACTTTAGCAACAGATACATTTTTCGCCACAACGTCATCTGATTCCTTACGAAAAGCTTCGATATCTTCATCTTCTTGACCGAACGTTTTAATGACACGTACACCTGAAATACTTTCTTGTACTTTATCATTTAAACTTGAAAAAGCCTCCTGAGCTTTATGGAAACGCTTATGTAACATCGAACCATAAAGTTTCGTTGCAAGTGCCATGAACGGCATCGGAATTAATGCAATTAATGTTAGCTTCCAACTTATCGTTGTCGCCATTGCGATTAAGACAAAGCTTCCAAGTGTAATTGAGTCAACTAATGTTAACACTCCTGCTCCGGCAGTCATTTGGATAGCTACTAAGTCATTTGTCGAATGTGCCATTAAGTCCCCAATACGGCGCTTTTGATAGAAATTAGGCGACATGTTTGTAAAATGTTCATATAGCCTGTTTCGTAATAATCTAGATAAGCGGTGAGCTGATCCAAAAATCATAATACGCCATACAAAACGTAATCCATATAATGCGAAACCTGTGAATAGTAAAATGCCAATAAGTTTCATTAATGTCACTTCTGTCAGTGCATTTTCACCGATAATGAAAAGAAAAGTTTTAATTAAGATTCCTTTTTCTTCAACGGTATTGCCTTGAATTAAATCAACAACCACCCCGACAACTTTAGGTGGGATTAGCTCTAAAAATGATACAATTGCTAAAATAAAAATACCCGATAAATACCGCCATTTGGCTTGCTTAAAATACCACATTAAATCGAGAAACACTCGCATATGTAGCTACCTCCCTTGATGCATTTTTATTTCGACTTACGAATTTTTAATCCTAGATTAATAGTAGCAGAGAACTGAAAGCGGAAACAATAAAAATATGTAAATTATTAATAAATTTTTCCTGCAGAAAAAAACACGGTATAACCCGTGTTTTATGTTGCTCTAATTAAGGTTTCATCAATCTTCTTTTTTTCTTCGTTCCATTTCACGTGAATCTCAAACGTACCTTCTTTAAAAAAGTATGGCAGTCTTTGTTTAAACCAATCTTGCATTGGTAAACTAGTAGCATTTTCTTTTGCTACCCATTCCAATTCGCCCTCTGGAGGATTGTCTAGAAGCTTGCCACTAAAAGAGTTTGTCCAATAATTAAATACCATATAACGAACATTTCCTTGCTCATTAACGTATTCATCTATCCCTTTATAAACAAGATTACTAACAAGTAAACCTGTTTCTTCCTTCACTTCTCGAATGGCACAATCTAGTATACTTTCAGGGAAATCCACTTTCCCTCCAGGTGCAAGATAACCTGGATAACCTTTTTCAGAAGGTCGCTTCATTAATAGTATGTGTCCATCATTCTCTATCACTGTCATCGTAAAAAGTTTATGTTCTACCATTGTTGTATCCCCCATTACCTTTACGAAGTTTTTTTAAGTTGAGTAGTTAAAAATTGTGTTAGTTTTTCTAGACCTTCGTTTAACGAAGACATTTCTATCACATGCTGCTTATTTTTCATTTGCTGTATTTGATACTCATATCTTTGATCATAATAATCTGCCATTAGTATTTTATATATAAGTTTATAGTCTCCGTTTTGTTTAGCAGACAAAATTTTCTCTCTTATTGGTTGATTGAGTCTTTTTTCTAAGTGGCCTAACGCTTCATCAATATTTGTTTTATATTTACTAGGATCATATATGGTATAAATATTTTCGACTCGTTTTTCAAGTGGATAAGATATTAGAATTTGTTCTCCTACTACTTTTCCTTGTAAGATAAAATTAGGAATAACCACTTTACCAATTCGCTTACTCTCACCTTCAATTAGTATATATTGAGCATCTTTTAACTTCTCTAATTCTTGTACAAGCAGCATTTCAAACGTTTTTTGGGAATTGGGTTTCATACCTATTTGGCCAAATATGGAACCGCGGTGACCAGCTAATCCTTCTAAATCTAGTACAGGATATCCTAGCTTTTTTAGAGATTGTAGTAGGTCGGTTTTTCTTGAACCAGTATACCCGTTAAGTACAATAAACGATCTCGAACGGTTTTCTTGTTTCTTTAATTTAGCAATGATTTCTTGACGGAACGCCCGGATTCCACCTCTAAGTTGTGTGCATGGTAGACCCATCATTGCCATAGTCACCACGAAACTTCTACTTCTCATTCCACCACGTGCGCAATAGAATAGAACTTCATTCTTCGCCGTCTCTATAAGTAAGTCTCTTAATTGCTTATAAAATCCAGGTAATTTAGGAGCAAATAGTTGTAAACCTAACTCTTTCGCATCTTCTTCTCCTACTCGTTTATAAATAGTACCTATCTTTGCTCGTTCTTCATCTGAGAAAATCGGGATGTTAATTGCTTCTGGAATGTGAAATTCTTCATATTCTTTAGGTGAACGAACATCAATGATTAATTGCGATCTCGCGTCTATTTGTTCAATATCTTTTAACGTCACTTCCACCTATCATCACTCTCCTGTTTGACATATTATAACAAAAAAAGAAAGGACACTCTAATTTAAGAGTGTCCTTTCTAACTATTACTTTTTCATTTGTGCGCTCATTGCCTTCATCATTTGATTGATCTTCTTTTGTGAAGGCTTTTGTCCCATTTGCATCATCATTACACGAAGCATATTTTCATTAATTGGTGGGTTCTTTTCTAAGTAACTCATCATGTATTTACGTGCAATAAAAAATCCTAGTGCAATACCAGCAATTAAGCTAAGTACACCAGTTAAAATAATCCAAAGCATAACTATTTCCTCCTTCATGTTGTCTACAACTTAGTGTACTAAATCGTATGTTAGATTACAACAAAATTTATCTTCTTACATATATGTTCTTTGTTTGATAGGGTTTAACCAGCCATACCGTTCGTGTTCATAGTCCATCGCAAGAAAAAATGAGGTATGTTTTCTCAAGGTTTCAAAGAACGTTGTTTCTGCTTCAAAACTACCTGATGCTTCAAGTTCGATGACATTTTCTTTGACCGTGCACTTTGCAAAGTTTTTGGGTGCATCTCCATATAAAACGTGAGCATTGCCTAACACAGAATAATCACTTTTACGTTTTAAATTTTTCATTATTAAATGGTTTACAGATATCGTATCAATTTTTCCTATAACAAAGGAGGATTGTCTTTTTGCAACTTCCGAATGTGGTGAACTAATTCTTGCCTCACTAAATAAATCAAATAATTTATGTTCTTGTCCAAAAAAGTGCTCTGCAAATTCCTCTTTAATTAAATATATATGATAGCGCCTCATCTGTATTACCCTCCTATACTACTCAGTTGCAACTAGTATATCGGAATATGACAAAAATGATTGTCTAAGGGTGGAGAAAGAAGACACTAGTTTTGTCGAATGAAAAAATCCCCCTATTATTTATAGGGGGACAATAATAAATTACCTATTTAGTAAAGATTTCACTTTAGAAACTACGTTTTCTGTTGTAAATCCAAATTCTTTAATGATCGTCTCACCAGGGGCTGAAGCTCCAAAGCGATCAATTGCAAGTACATCTCCGTCTAACCCTACATATTTATGGAAGCCGAACGATGAACCCATTTCAATTCCTAATCGTGCTTTTACCGCAGATGGCAGGACACTTTCTTTATAAGCAGTATCTTGGGCTTCAAAACGATCCCATGAAGGCATACTTACAACAGATACATCAATGTTTTCTGCTGCTAATGCTTTTTGTGCTTCAACTGCTAAACTTACTTCAGAACCAGAAGCTAATAGAAGCGCATCAGGTGTTCCTTTCGACTGAGAAATTACGTATGCACCGCGGCTAACACCTTCATAGGCATTTTCAGCTGTTCCTTCTAATGTAGGGAGGTTCTGTCTTGTTAAGACAAGTGCAGTAGGAGTATTTTTACTCTCTAATGCTAATTTCCAGGCAGCAACTGATTCATTTCCATCAGCAGGACGTATAATCGAAAGGTTTGGCATTGCTCTTAGAGCAGACAGTTGCTCAACTGGCTCATGTGTTGGGCCATCTTCCCCTACAGCTACACTATCATGTGTTAACACATAAGTTACTGGTAACCCCATTAATGCTGCTAAACGAATTGCAGGGCGTAAGTAATCAGAGAAAACAAAGAATGTTCCACCAAATACATTTAGTCCACCATGTAGTGCCATACCGTTTAGTGCTGCACCCATTGCAAATTCTCTTACTCCAAACCAAATGTTTCGGCCAGCAAAATCATTGCGACTAAAGTCACCAGCATCTTTCATTAATGTTTTGTTTGAACCTGCAAGGTCTGCAGATCCACCAAAGAATGAAGGAACTGTTTTTGCGATTGCATTAATTGTTTCTCCAGATGATGAGCGACTAGCAATCGATTTCCCAACTTCATATTTAGGAAGGTCTTTATCCCAACCTTCAGGTAACTCACCGTTAATTGCCGTTTGTAATTGCTCAGCTAACTGTGGGTGAGCTTCTTTATATTTAGAAAATAAACTATTCCACTCATCTTCAGCATTTTGTCCAACTGTTTTTACTGTTTCTTCAAAATGACGATAAACTTCATCTGGAACATGGAAGTCTTGATCAAATGACCATTCGTAATGCCCTTTCGTTAAGGCAACTTCATCACTACCTAGTGGCGAACCGTGTGATGCTGACTTTCCACTTTTATTTGGTGAACCATACCCTATTGTTGTTTTAACCTCGATTAGTGTTGGCTTTGTTAACTCAGCTCGTGCTGCTTCTAATGCATTTGTTAATTCTTCAATGTTATTTCCATCTTCCACACGAATAACTTGCCAATCATAGGCTTTAAAACGTTGTTCTACGTTTTCTGACATCGATAAATGGAGATCTCCGTCTAACGAAATATCGTTTGAATCATAAAGCACTATAAGACGACCTAGTTGTAGGTGTCCGGCAAGTGAAGCAGCTTCATGCGAGATTCCTTCCATTAAATCTCCGTCACCGCAGATGCTATATGTATAATGATTAACTACGTCAAAACCATCTTTATTATAAGTTGCTGCTAAATGTCTTTCTGCCATCGCCATTCCGACAGCCATTGAGATACCTTGTCCTAATGGACCAGTAGTTGCTTCTACGCCTGGTGTATGACCGAACTCAGGATGTCCTGGCGTTTTACTATCCCATTGACGGAATTGTTTAATATCATCCATTGATAAGTCGTAACCTGATAAATGTAATAAGCTGTATAAGAGCATAGAACCGTGTCCTGCAGATAATACAAAACGATCGCGGTTAAACCATTGTGGATTTTCTGGGTTGTGCTTCATATATTTTGTCCAAAGTGTATAAGCCATTGGTGCTGCACCCATTGGCATACCTGGGTGACCAGAATTTGCTTTTTCAATCGCATCAATAGATAATGTTCGAATTGAATTAATAGCTAATTGTTCAATTGACATTGAATAAACATCCTTTCACTTGCATTAAATTTAAAGGTAAACCTTCCGTGTACATCATATACTTTACATTGTTGATATACAAGCGAAAAACCTTCATACATATTGTATACCCTTTTGCATCATTCATTCCAATTTATGCAACTTAATTAGGAATTACATTTTCAAAATAAAAAAGGCTTCGGAAATCCGAAACCTTTTATGTGATAATGTCAAATACAACACTTAGGCTGCTTCATCTTTCAGTAATTTCGCAATAATATTTTGCGCTATCCAAACGCCACAAGCACTAGCTTGGGCTAGACCTCTCGTAATTCCTGCACCATCTCCACCTACATACAACCCTGAAATTTCCGTTTCAAATTCACTTGTAAGTTTCGGTCTAGCTGAATAAAACTTAGCTTCCACTCCGTAAAATAGCGTATGTTCAGAAGCCAATCCAGGAGAAACTTTATCTAATGCTTCTGTCATTTCAATTAAACTTTTCATCGTATTGTATGGAAGAACAAGCCCTAAATCGCCTGGAACTGCTTCATTAAGTGTCGGCTCTAAAAATCCTTCTTTAATTCTTTTTTCTGTCGATCTTCTTCCTTTTAAAATATCACCATACTTTTGAACAATAACTCCACCACTCGATAAACTATTGGCTAATCGAGACACTTCATGAGCAAACTCGTTCGGTTTATCAAACGGCTCTGAGAAACGATGTGACACTAAAAGGGCAAAGTTCGTATTTCCACTACCTAAATTAGGGTCTTTATACGCATGACCATTCGCAAGCATTATTCCAGAATGGTTTTCAACGACTACATGACCTGAAGGATTACTACAAAATGTTCTTACTTGCGTTCCAACAGATGTATTAAAAATAAATTTGCCTTCATATAAATGTTTGTTTATTTCTTCCATCACAATATTTGATGTTTCTACACGAACACCAATATCAACTTGATTATTAATCATAGAAATTCTTCGCTTTTTTAATAGTGACGCTAACCAAGTAGAACCATCACGTCCAGGAACAATGACAACTTTCTTAGCTGTTAATTCTTCACCATTCTTTAGTACAACACCATTTATCTTGTGTTGCCCATCTATTTTTTCTGTCATTAAATCTTCAACTTCTGTTTTAAAGCGCATTTCAATTTTCTCTTTTAAGTACGTATTGATATCTTTTAAGATCTCAAGATTTTGTTCCGTTCCGAGGTGGCGAACTTGCGCACGCAATAATTTCAGTCCTGCTGCATATCCTCTTCTTTCAATATCACGAACTTCTTCTGTCAAAGGATCTGTAATTGTTTCCGTTGCACCGTGATTTAAGTTTATTTGGTCAACATATTTAATTAAGTCAACAACTTGAGATGACGGTAAATAATCTGTCATCCAACCTCCGAACTCACTTGTAATGTTAAACTTACCATCAGAATAAGCTCCTGCTCCCCCAAATCCATTCGTTATCGAACATGCTGGAAGACATCCTGAAAAGTCTTTCTTTCCAGCTGGCGGTGGACATTTTTGTATTTTTTTCTCTAAAATAGGACAATGTCTTCTATGAATATCATGTCCTTTATCTATTAACAAAATGTTGGCATTTGGCATTTTTAAAGATAATTCATAACAAGTAAAGATTCCCGCTGGGCCTGCTCCAACAACAATTACATCATAGTTCGTTTCCATTCGTACCCCTCCAATAGTTGTACAACTCTTTAAATCTCACATTACAACTATAGCAAAGGAAGACATATCCAGTCAACGAATAATTCGAACGATTTTTAATTAAACTTATTTATTGTTCGTGTTTTAGTTTGTTTTATATATAAGAAACAGAAAAAGGCCAATTTCGGCCTTTTTTTAATTAATCTAAAGATGGAAATTCAGCAATAATAATATCTTTTTCAGGGTCGTAATCTAATGTCATATCCACGACGAACCAATGGTCATTCGGTCTAACAAAAAATACTATTCCATCATAATTTTGAATATAGTCTTCCTCTTCAGGGTTATCTTTTGCTATACCTAAAGAGAACCCACTATCACTAGCTCCTAAATAGCGGACAAACAATCGGATTGAATCTCCTTTTTTTAATCCCATCTCTTCTCTATATAACTCAATAGCTCTTTTAGAAATGGTAAAAGCCAAGCCTTGCACCCCTCTTCTATTTTTTGTTATATAACAGAATACGCAAATAGGATTTGTGTTGTGCAAAAGAAAAAGCCTAATAAACAGCAAATACTGTTTAATAGACTTTTATTCCAATTGAACATGTCCTATGTTCATTAATGAGTGTTTCTAATATTTTTAATTTTTTGAGGTGTTACATCATTACCTTCTTCTTCTTCTACCTTTATAGATTTCAGGTGGTTTTTAAATGATCCACGAAAAGTTTCTAGATATTCTTGGCGCAGATTTTTTTGTTCCTTTTGTTCTTTTAATGTAAGTCCTTCATTTTTTGCTTTATTTGAAAGCTCATTAATTCGAGCAATTTTATCTTTAGAAAGCATAGGATCTACTCCTTTTCAATAGCATAAACACATAATAGCGAAATTTTATTGCTATGACAAGGGGTTCGCTTGGAGATCTCTATCATTAATGTATTGTTGGTATCTCCGATGAACGGTTGCCTTTGAGACATCGTAACCAAATCCTCTTAGTGCCGCTGCTATTTCTGCAAATGTTAACCCTCGTTCACGGAGGCTAACAATTTCATTTATTGGTAATTCTTTTTTCTCTCTTCCTGCATTCGTCCCCTGATTTTTCAAATTGTCATGGGGGTTAAAACCATCCTCTATCGCTTTTTTCACACCACGCCTAATTTTCATATTGTGGAGTTTACGCTGATACTCTTCTACAATACTTACTATTTCCAAAACCATTGAATCAGCTTCGGAAAGCATAAGACCGTCATTACTCGTAACAGTATATATTGAAACTTTATATTTATTTAAAACGTGGAGAATTGCAATTTTTGCATTACCTCTTCCAAGTCTAGTTTCATCTTGTATAAGTAATGTATCCGCTTGTTCTTCTTTAAACAGTTGTAAACATTCGTAAATTCCATCTCGATCTACTTCATAACCACTAGCACGTTCGGAAATAACTTTTACAACTTCAAAGTTATAGTTTTCAGCAAGTTTTCTCAGTTCAAGTTCTTGTCTATGTATTGATGTAGTTTGTTCCTCTTTGTTAGTACTAACTCTACAATAGATAATCGCTTTCATATTTGTTTAATTTCTCTCCGCTTTAACAAAATAAACAGAAGAAGTATCGTAATTTATGCTCTCATTTGAAGAGATTGAATTGTTAGGTGTAACCTTTTCACTATTTGTTACTGTTTCAGAACGATCGACGCTTGAAAACATAATTAATAATACTGTAACTATTAGTAAAATTGGATAAGAGTATGCTGGTTTTTCATATTCATTTTCTTTTACTGTGTTTTCCATATATATTCACCTCGTACAGAATGTATGTTCGCTCTTTAAATATATATTAATACGAACAACTGTTCTTGTCAACAAGAAAAACGAACTTATGTTTGTATTTTAAAAATACGCATGCTATAATTTAGAAAATTACAGAATTTCCGAGGTGGAATATGACGAAACTCTCAAAGCGACAACAAGAAATACTAGAGTACATAAAAGATGAAGTAAGCAAACGTGGATATCCGCCAAGTGTACGAGAAATAGGTGAAGCTGTAGGACTTGCTTCAAGTTCAACAGTCCATGGACACCTTTCACGTCTGGAGAAAAAGGGATATATTCGTAGAGACCCAACAAAACCTCGTGCAATTGAGATTTTAGGGGAAGAAGATCAATTTTCAGCAAGACAGGAAGCTGCTGGGACAGTAAGTGTTCCTATCATAGGTAAAGTAACTGCTGGGCAACCAATCACCGCAATTGAAAATGTCGATGAGTATTTCCCCTTACCAGATTCACTAGTTGGGAATGATAAAGTTTTCATTCTCGTTGTTCAAGGTGATAGTATGATAGATGCTGGTATATTTGATGGGGATAAAGTAATCGTTCGCAGTCAAAGTACAGCTTTGAACGGAGAAATTGTTGTTGCGATGACCGAGGAAGACGAGGCTACTGTTAAACGCTTTTACAAAGAAAAAGATCACTTCCGCTTACAACCGGAAAATGAGGCGCTTGAGCCTATTCTATTAAAGCATGTAACCATTTTAGGAAAAGTTATTGGAGTATTTAGAACTGTCCATTAAACTAGCCTAGCCTTGATCCAGCGCTTGGGTCAAGGTATTTTTTGTTCTAATAAATAAGAAAATCCACCACTTATATAAGTGGTGGATTAATTTTTTAGTAAGTTGTAAGATATTGCTCTCTCTCCCAAGGGTGAACTTGTGTACGGAACATATCCCACTCAATTTCTTTTGCTTCAATAAAGTGTTCAACAGCGTGATCACCTAACGCTTTAGTTATTACTTCGTCTTCTAGGAAACGATCTAAAGCATCTTTTAAAGTCGCTGGTAAGTCAAGGATTCCTGCATCCATACGCTCTTTCTTATTCATAACATAGATGTTACGATCAACTGGCGCTGGAGGAGTCATTTTATTTTTAATACCATCAAGTCCAGCTGCTAAAAGTGCCGCCATTGCTAAGTATGGGTTAGCAGAAGGGTCTACACTTCTAACCTCAACACGAGTACTCATACCACGTGCTGCAGGAATACGGATTAGTGGACTACGGTTTTGCATTGACCATGCAACATAGCAAGGTGCTTCGTATCCTGGTACTAAACGCTTATAAGAGTTAACTGTTGGATTTGCAATAGCTGTAAACCCTCTAGCATGTTTAATGATTCCGGCAATAAAGTTCATTGCTGTTTCACTTAAACCATCTTTTGATTTTTCATCGTAAAATGCATTTTCGCCATCTTTAAATAGAGACATGTTAGCATGCATTCCTGATCCATTTACACCGAATAATGGTTTTGGCATGAACGTTGCATGTAATCCATGTTGACGAGCAATCGTTTTAACTACTAATTTAAACGTTTGAATATCATCACAAGCTTTTACAACATCTGCATATTTGAAGTCAATTTCATGTTGCCCTGGAGCAACTTCATGGTGAGAAGCTTCAATTTCAAAGCCCATATCTTCAAGCTCAAGTACGATATCACGGCGGCAATTTTCCCCTAAATCTGTTGGAGCAAGGTCAAAATATCCACCTTTATCATTTAACTCTAACGTAGGTTCACCTTTTTCATCATTTTTAAATAAGAAAAACTCTGGCTCTGGTCCAATGTTAAAGCTGTTAAATCCTAAATCATTCGCTTCTTTTAACATTTTCTTTAAGATTGCACGAGGGTCACCAGCAAATGGAGTTCCATCTGGCATGTAAACATCACAGATTAAACGAGCAACTTTACCTTTTTCTGATGTCCAAGGGAATACTACCCAAGTATCTAAATCTGGATATAATAACATATCTGACTCTTCAATTCTTACGAAACCTTCGATAGATGATCCGTCAAATGTCATTTTATTGTCTAATGCTTTTTCAATTTGCGATACAGGAACTTCCACATTTTTAATTGTTCCTAATAAATCTGTAAATTGAAGGCGAATAAAACGAACGTTATCCTCTTTTACACTTTTTAAAATATCTTCTCTTGAATACTTTGACACTGTAATCTCTCCTTTAAATTTTCTTATATTTAATTACACTTAAACAACATGTTTAATGGAAGAACCTTGATAACTCCCCTTGTATTAAAGAAGTCTTTCCAAAGCGTCCTGCTTGTGGAAGCTGCTTCTTCAATATATCGTGGAGATCTTTTTCACTAGGAGTCTTATCAGAAAGCTTTTGCTGCACTAATTGTGCCTCAGTTTCCTTCATATTAAACACCTTAGTAATTCCTGCCATGTTTAGCCCTTGATCAAGGAGCTCTTTTATTTCTAACAACTTGTCGACATCATTGAAAGAAAATAGGCGACGGTTCCCATCAGTTCTAGCTGGTTGAATTAAGTTATGCTCTTCATAATAACGAATTTGCCGGGCTGTCAATTCTGTTAACTGCATTACAATCCCCATGGGGAATAACGGCATATCACGACGTGTACTACTCATTAACATAACCTCCTTTACATATTTCCATTCTATGCCATGTTATAAAAAATGTCAAACAAATGTTAGCTTTTCTAACATGAATTTTAAAAATAGGTATTTTTTCATATTTTTAATTGTGTTTAACCATGAGAAATGCTAAATATGAACGAATATATCTTACTAATATAAAAATGACCTGTTAATATTTAACAGGCCACACATACTTATAACGTCAGTCCAGTTACTTTATACCATTTAGCTTTGTAATAATAATACCCCAAATAATGGTATCCTTCAAAATAATACGTTTCAGTTGCATCTAATATAATATCTTTTGCAATTGACCATGTATCGCCATTCTCGTTCGTTAGTTTTGCTTCTATATAAATAGAATCCGCAGTATCTAAATCATCTACCCAATATTGAAAATGGACACTACTTTCTTCTCCATAAAATGTAAAAAAATTATTATATATATATCGTTGTTGTATCCACTCACCTGTATTAATATCATTATAATCTTCAAAATAGTAGATTTTATTCCACACATAGTTATTATCTACTACATAGTGTGATGCTCCTGTTTCTTGTGCAAACGCTGCAAGTTCACTCAAATCAAATTGCCACTCTTTGGAGAATCCAGTATCCGCTTCAACTTTCACTTGTAATGATCCTCTAGTTAAATCAAATGCATCTCCTCCATCAAAACTAGATGCATTATCATAAAATTTTATATAAAAAAACTCTTGGATATAGTCAGAATGATCATGAGCTACATAATCCATTTCTATATAGGAGTACATAGCTTTAAAAAAGATTGGCTCAGTACTTGATAACACTTCTATTGTTTTAGTATTAATATTGTTTGTAGTATCATAATCAGCAATATTTACAGCTAAATCTTCATTATACAAATCAGATGCAGTTACTGTTAAATCATACATACCGGGATCACCAAATGTTAAAGGAATTGTTACATTTACACCCTCACCTTTAGGGACTTGAACTATCGTTGAATAAAGAAGATTCTCACCATGCATAACTGAAACTAATGTTGAACCACCTATATCACCATTAATCTCCGATACTTGGAAACTAATATTAAACGTTTCACCAGCTTTTATTCCTTCAGGTACTTCAATTTCCCCAACTTCAACGTCGGGACGTAATAACACTGTTGTAGAACCTTTTAATACTTTTTTAACTCCTGTTTGGTCATCATCAATATGAATCTTTGCATGCAATTCTTCATAAGCAAATAAGTCTGTCAATGACGCTACTTCATAAAGCCCATTCGAAAGCGCAATACCTTTTACATTATGAGTAATTGTTTCCCCATTTACGATATACTTCAGTTGCACTTTTTTTAGTTCATTTGGTAACTCATAACCTTCTAATTCATTTGATACTTTAATATAAACATCTGTTCCAACTTCTCCTGCCAGTGCAATCACCTGCATTGAAAAAGGATCTAGATTTCCGTTTCCACTACCCTTCCCATTCCCATTTGCAGTACTTGTTGTACTAGCAATAAACGAAAAAGCTAATGCTAGCACAATCAATGCAGAAATTAATTTCTTTCTCATCATATCGATCTTCCTCCTGTATAAACAGAAATTAGTAAGAGCATAGCAGTTAAAGCTAAGAGCAAAATATAGGTCAATTACAAGAGAGAAAAGCTTTTATCATGAACTTTAAACTAATACACAACTTACCATTCATATATTATTAACACTCCTTGTAATTAGTACAGAATTTAAAAATTTTCTTTGCTACATTTTAATAAAAACTACTTACAATTTTAGGGAATTATTTCAAAATACATTTTCTTCGTTATAAAAAAACACGAGTGAAAGGTTAAATTACCTCTCACTCGCTATATTAGCTTTTTATCCAAAACCGTCTTACAACATTTCCATTAGGTTCGACGATTTCATTTTTGAATTTTCCACCATTGTTAATGATCGTCCGTTCTGATGCAATGTTTTCTTTATCACAACATACTAGAACTTCTTCTATAGAAAGTTCTTTCGTTTTTTGCAATGCTAAGTTTAATAATCTCGTTGCATAACCTTTTCTACGTTGAGAAGGACAAACACCATAGCCGATGTGGCCTCCGGCAATCCGCAACCTTTCATTTAGTCGGTGGCGAATGTTCACTGCTGCAACAACCTTCTTTTCTTCATTAATTAACCAATAGGTAGAGTGAGGAACATAATTTTCAGGTAAGTTATCTTCAACTTCAGATTCGGATAACCATAGTAGCATATCCTCAAAGTTCGTAGGATTTCTTTCAACAACCCACGGTACAATATCTTCTCCACTTTCAATCCATTCGTTATAAAAAGCTAAATAACTATCTTTATATTCTATAGAAGGTTTTACTAATTTCACTTCACTCTTCAGAGCAAGTCCCTCCTTTATAATGTTATTAATTCTTTTTTCACAAGATGCTGCAGTGCAGTAACAATAGCGATTTTCACATGTTCATAAGTTAATCCACCTTGCACAAATGCTAAATAAGGAGGACGAATTGGACCATCTGCAGTAAGCTCTAAGCTCGCGCCTTGGATAAATGTCCCCGCAGCCATGATAACGTCATCTTCATAACCAGGCATGTAGTTTGGGTAAGGTGTTACGTGTGAATTTATCGGAGATGCAAATTGTATAGCTTGGCAAAATGCAATCATTTTATCTTTATCTTCAAAACGCACTGCTTGAATTAAATCTGTTCGTTTTGCATCCCAATTAGGTGTTGTTTGCAACCCAACTTCTTCTAAAAGCGCAGAACTAAATACGGCACCTTTTAAAGCTTGGCCAACGACATGGGGTGCTAAAAATAATCCTTGATACATTTCTAGTAAACTATATAATGATGCTCCTGCTTCACTACCAATACCTGGCGCTGTGAGGCGATAAGCACACAACTCAACTAAATCCTTTTTACCAACGATATAGCCACCAATTTTTGCAAGTCCCCCGCCAGGGTTTTTAATAAGGGAACCTGCCATTAAATCTGCTCCAACTTCTATTGGCTCTTTCTTTTCTACGAATTCTCCATAACAATTATCAACAAAAACAATCACATCGCTTTTTATTTGTTTTACAAAGCTGATCATCTCTTCGATTTGGTCAATCGTAAACGACGGTCGGTCTGCATAACCTTTCGAACGTTGGATTGCAATCATTTTTGTCTTTTCATTTATGGAATCTTTTACTGAATCAAAATCCACACGCCCATTTTCTAGTAAGTCAATATGGCGATATGAGATTCCAAAATCTTTTAATGAACCATTATTTTCTCCACGTATCCCAACAATCTCATCAAGTGTATCGTAAGGTTTTCCTGTAATATAAATTAATTCATCCCCTGGCCTTAATACACCAAACAACGAAATAGTAATGGCATGCGTTCCTGAAATGATTTGGGGCCGCACTAGGCCTGCTTCTGCTTTGAATACATCAGCATACACTCTTTCAAGCGTGTCACGTCCTGAATCGTCGTATCCATATCCTGTTGAAGGATTAAAGTGAAAGTCACTTACTTGGTTTTTTTGAAAACTTTTTAAAACGTTATATTGGTTTTGTTCCACAATATTATCTATCTCATTTTTAATTGGAGCAATTTTTTCCTCTGTTAGTTTCACAATTTCGTGAAGTCGTTTTCCTTGTTGACTATTTTCAAACATAACTTTTCCCCTTTATTCCGTTTCCTTACGATATTGTTTTAGCTGATCATGCATCGCTGTATTTGGATTAATATACCCTTTACAATGATACACTTCCTCATCATCCAAATAATCAACCTTTTGTAAAATTGCTTCTTGCTTTAATTGAGATAACAATTTTCCTTGATCGCTTGGAAGGAAGACTTCAAACGATGACATTTGTTCTGTCAACAGCATTTCTATTTTTTCCAACAACGCCTTTAAATCGGCTTCATTAAATGCACTCATCGTTATTACAGGTGTTTTTGCAATCGGTGTAAAATCATCTGTAAACAAATCTTTTTTATTATAGGCTGTTAATATCGGGATTTGCTTTGCATCCAAGTCTTCTAATAATTTATAAACAGTGCTTTCATGGTTCATATAATCTAGATTAGAACCATCAACAACATGCAAAATTAAATCTGCTTCCTTTACTTCTTCAAGCGTTGATCTGAACGCAGCAACAAGTGATGTAGGCAAATCTTGAATAAAGCCAACTGTATCTGTCATCAACACGTTTAATCCACTAGGTAAACTAAGCTTCCTTGTCGTCGGATCAAGCGTAGCAAATAATTGATCCATTTCATACGTATCGCTTTCCGTTACTCTATTAAAGATTGTTGACTTACCAGCATTTGTATAACCGACAACAGATACGTGAAAAACTTGGTTAAGTTTCCTTCTTTGGCGATAACGCTCTCTGTGATTAACAATCGTTTGTAATTGCCCATCAATTTCATTAATTCGTTTACGAATATGTCTTCTGTCTGATTCAAGCTTTGTTTCCCCAGGACCTCTTGTTCCGATACCTCCGCCAAGTCTTGATAAAGCAGTACCTTGACCTAGTAGGCGTGGCAACATATATTTAAGCTGCGCTAACTCTACTTGTAGCTTTCCTTCTTTAGATCTTGCACGTTGAGCAAAAATATCTAATATAAGCTGCGTGCGATCAATAATTCTTGCATCAATTGCTGAAGATAAGTTCCTCATTTGACTAGGAGATAGTTCATCATTAAAAATGACTAAATCAACTTCAAGCTCCTCAACTAAAGCAACAATTTCCTCGACTTTTCCTTTACCAATATATGTAGCAGAATCCACTCGATCTCTCTTTTGTGTTGTCATCATAACAACTTCTGCTTGCGCTGTTTCTGTTAGGGCTTTTAATTCTTCCATTGAATATGTAAATCGTTCAACGTCATCACGATTTCTCTGACAACCGACTAATAATGCACGTTCTACTTCTTGTTTTAAATTACTCAAAGTGATTCCACCTTTATCACAACTTTTATTCCCTCATCATACCATGAACTTTAAACTGGTAAAAAGACATGTATGTTCATTTTCATAAAAATACGTTAGAATAGAATAGACATTCTTCGACAATACAAGAAAAAGCAGGTGAAGCACTATGCTTTATTATAAAACTTATGAAGAACATTCCAATGCTGATTGGGTTGTATTTATACACGGAGCTGGAGGAAGTTCATCAATTTGGTATAAACAACTTAAAGCTTTTAAAAAACATTTTAACCTCTTACTTATTGATTTAAGAGGTCATGGACAATCCAAAAACGTAGGTAATGGCAATGAAAAATATACGTATCAGTTAATTGGCAGCGATATTATTGAAGTGTTAGACCACTTATCAATAAAAAAAGCTCATTTTCTCGGAATATCTCTTGGATCAATAATTATCAATTCTATTTGTATTCACGCTCCTGAGCGAATTTTATCGATGACACAAGGTGGAGCAATTCCTTCATTTAACAAAAAAGGAAAATTACTAATTTTATTAGGTAATTTAACTAAGTATTTCCTTCCTTATATGTTCTTATATCGATTATTTGCTTTTGTATTAATGCCAAAAAATAATCACAAAAGATCAAGGAAAGTATTTACTAGCCTTGCAAAGAAAGTCGGTAAAAAAGAGTTCATTCGCTGGTTTAGAACGACATCAGAGGTTGAAACGCTTCATGAGCAAGCGCTAAAGCAAAAAGTTGCGATACCGAAACTTTATATTATGGGACGAGAAGACCATATGTTTTTAGCTCCAGTACTGAAATCTGTCGCTACTGAAAAGCATGCTTCAATTGAAATTATTGAACAAAGTGGGCATGTTTGTAATATTGAGAAAGCGAAAAAATTCAACGAAATTGCTATTAAGTTTATAGAAAGCCACAGTGTTAGCGAAAAAAAAATGGCAAGTAACATGTAGCCAATAACCTTGTGACTATGATAAGAACATATAAAAAGCAGTGGATCTCTCTGATGAGATTCCACTGCTTTTATTTTTGACCTTTATTTTCTTCGTAATCTTTGATTATTAGTAAGATTTTATTTAGCGTTCTCCAATTACGAACCGTTGCGGGTACTTCAAGTAATTTCAAATTGTTATGTAATTTGGAATTTCGAATGCTTTCATAGAATAAAAGATAGACATCTCTCCCATCTATTACACATCGTTCCTTTTCATTTGTATATACCAAAAACTTAGTCGCATTAGACTCCTTAGGGCTTTCGGGCAGCATAGCTACATGCAGACATTCCCCTTTTGCGGATGTTGTTGCTTCTGTAATCTCCTGCTCAGAAAATGGAGCTTTACTAACAAGTTGGTGTAATTGGTCAGCAGTTCGAATTACAACTGTGCTGGTTATCTCAAAGTCGTCTTTGATCTTTGTTTGAATTCTTTCTTGCAGTGCCACTTCAGAATCCTTTGACTCAAATATTACGTTCCCACTTTGTATGTATGTCTTTATGTTTTGTAGACCTAAAGTTTGAAGCGAGTTTTTTAATTCTGCCATTTTTATTTTATTGTGTCCACCTACATTAATACCTCTTAAAAAAGCTATGTAAACAGGCATTCAAATACGCCCCTTTTCTACTTCTTCATTTCATATGCAAATAATTTGTCATCTTTCTTTATAAAGATTATTTGATTTACACCATACTCTTGAGCTTTAGCATTCCATTTATACTCAAGTTTAAGGTAACCTATTATACTTCCCGTAACAGTATCAGTAGTAATATATATCGGAATAGCTCCAACTAGCATGCCATTTTTTACATAATAATCCGTAAAAACATATGCAATATTAAATGGTTCACGAGGATTTATTTTATTATATTCAGTAATATTAATAGAATAGCTTTTATCTTCAATGTGAATGGTAACTATATTATTGCTTTTCTCTAGTTTTACTTTTGTTTGAATATTTTTTTGTGTTTTATGAAATGATTCTATTTTAACTTCTTGAAATCCTTGTTTCTCGTTAAAATTTAAAACATGTAAGTCGTTATCCGGAAAATTAGGTATACCCGCACTATTTAATACAATAACAATATCATCAAGCTGGTCACCACTTACATCCTCTACAATCAATTTAGGCTCGTATTTTCCATGGTACCAATCTGGGAAATGATATAAAGTACCATCTAAATCTCCAATTTGGATAACAAAGTTTTCATAATCCATCCATGTTTTCTTATCTGCCATCAAGTAAACATTTCGTTGAGCAGTTTCAGACGGTGCACTAGCTACAACGACACGCTCAATCGCATGAACCTGATCTAGATTCATAAAAAGAAGAATTGTAAAAGTCAGCATACACTTTTTTCTCATACAGCGCTCACTCCCTTCATACTAGGTTTCCTATTTAACCATAATTTATGAAGAGGAAATAATAATTTCTAGTTAAAGATAATAAGTTAAAAAAGGACCATGAACTTAAGATATATTTATTCAGAAAGTTTATTGAGCTATTATCTTTGGAGAAATGATATAAAAAATAAAACTAATGAAATAACACATACAAGTAGCACCAAATAAAGCAAAAACACCTGGAGAAAGAACAAAATATATACTGAATGGCAAGGACCATAGGAACGCTAATAACATCAGCGATGGTTTAGGAGAAAAAGAAGCAGCGATTGCTAAAAGAGCAGGGAGAAACAACATAAAAAACGTCGTTAATACAGGTTCAATCTCATTTGGATTTGAGTAAGGATTATAAAAATTTAGACTTAACCATAGAAAAATACTAAAAATACCACCGGTTATCCCCAAGAACTTTGATATTTTTCTAATTTCAATCAGCCTCCTATTATTATCTAAACCCACATAGTAAAATAACACTGTCTCATATTTCAATTATATTAGTACTTTTCATTTTTTATTTTAAAAAACATGTACTTTAAGTAGAAGAATTCTAGTGCTTTTATTTTGTTCTATTTAATAAGATGTTTAAAACTCATTAACAAAACGCTCATATTCTTCAATACTTGTAGATTTAAAAATAACATTATCCAATTCATACACAAGTACTGTATATTTCTTATTTTCCATCCCATGTCTTTTTAGTATTTTTTGAATTTCCTTAAAAGAAAGATCATGAACAACTATACGATAGTCATTATTGGGATTTTCATTTTTCAACCTTTTTATTTGATTAGATGTAATATTAGTCCATTTCTCTTCTACCTTGGCTAATTCTCCTTCATTAGCAATTAAGACAAAACTATATGAACCTTTCGTATCAGTAAAAAATCCCTCCTCAAAACTTGAAACTGAGTCACTACATCCTGTTATAAGAAAAAATGCACCTAATAAAATTAGTACAACGCTTAGCTTAATTTTCATGTCAAATCTCCCTTCGCCTTTCTTAAACTAATATAACGGATGCTATATGTAAGAAAGGTGCGAAGTAGCCCATAATATCCATTGGGAAGGTTTAAAGATTACTAACGTAATATTTTCTCCATAACTTTTCCCTTTACTAACTCATCCATGAGCTTATCCAAATAGCGAATTTCCTGCATTGTTGAATCTTCAATCTATTACACCATCCCTTACAATGTTCGCTAATAACTTAATATAATTTACATATATCAAATCAATTATTTTGCTCTCTTTCTTTCAAAAAAATTTTTTATCTTTTAAACAAAAAGAGCACTTCTGCTTGAGAAAGTGCCTGAAAAAAACTTTTTCAAAATCTAATTTTCGACGCCTAAACTAAATTGCCCGCTTGCAGTACAACAGTAATCTTTCATCATCAGCTTCATTTTATAGCTATTTAATTGCAGATAAATGCTCTTCTAATTTGTCCCAAGTTTCTGTCATGCCTTTTTCAATTCCCATTCCAATCACTGTATTTAAAGCTTCACCAGAAGGATAAACTGCACGATTTATTAACTTTGTCTTTCCATCATGTTCTTCAAAAGATATTGTAATTTGCGTTGAAGGCATCCCATTAATACCTACATTACCTTCAGCATCTGAAAAATGATCAATATAACTAATTTTCTCATCTTGAATAATCTCTTGGTAAACTCCCTTACCCCAAGATTCAAATCCAAAAAAATCTTTTTGGTTTTCATCAATACACTTCATGCAATAATGCCAAGTGCCATCTTCTTGAAAATTCAAATTACATACGGTTAACGTCCAACCACGCGGCCCCCACCATTTTTTCAGATTATCTTCTTCTGAAAACGCTTTGAATAAAAGTTCTTTAGGTGCATCAAATTCACGTTCTAAAATAAGCACGTTTCCTTCTACCTTCGAAATCATTTGATTCGCCATTTTAAATCCCCCTTAGATACCATTTTCTTGATTTATGTAAATTCCTCTAGTTTGATAATCTCATTACACTATTTGTTTCGACGTGATATTTAAATTTCCTTTTTCTTGTATTTCCTTTTTTTCTGTTGAACAATGTCTAAAGATTACTTTCAACTAAAAAGAGCGTTTCTCATTGCCGAATAAGAATACATATTAATCTAGTTAATTCCTACTTACTATTATTAATACGATTATATTTCTCAAAAAATGGATAAGGTAGAAGAATAAGTATCCCTTTAAAGGAGTTTGGAACAATGCCTGAACTAATTAAGGACTCATTACTCGTAATTGGTCGAATTGTTACCATATTACCATTATTGTTGTTTGTAACTATCTATATGGGAAAGCGTTCTATTGCACAGCTACCTGTTTTTGACTTGCTTATCATCCTCACCCTTGGTTCCGTAGTTGGTGCAGATATAGCAGATCCGGAAATAAAACATATACCTACAGTAGTGGCAATTATTGCAATTGGTTTACTTCAACGATTTGTTGCAAAGTTAAAGATTTCAAGAAGAAATATTGGTAGGTTAATCACTTTTGAACCAACTGTTGTCATTCAAGATGGAAAAATATTAAATGGAAACTTAAAAAAAATTAGATATTCCATCGATAATGTTCTGCAAATGTTACGGGAAAAAAATATATTTGATGTAAGCGAAATAGAAACGGCAATTATTGAATCATCAGGTAATATTAGTGTACTGAAAAAATCAGAAAAGCGGGAAACGACTCTAGAGGATATCGGAAAATATCAAAGTTCTTCTATGATTGCATTACCTGTGATAATTGAAGGGGAAGTATTCACAAAAGTATTAAAGGAATATAACGTTACAGAATTATGGCTAAAGCAACAGTTAGCAACCCAAGGAATTCATAAACTTAATGACGTCTTTTTCGCATCTATTAATAAAAATCTCCAATTGCATGTTTCCTTAAAAGAGGAAAAAAACATAAAAATTCCTACTTTATATCACTAAAAAGAGCATCGTTTCTTACGATGCTCTTCCTTGTCTCAGGCTTTATCTGCTTTGAATACCCCCCTGATAAAATTAGAAATATACCAAACACAAATTAATCCCCCTAAACTACCACTTCAATTTACTTTATTGAAATATATATAAAATAACTTTACCACCTTTATAATCATCAATATGAAGAATATTGATGGATTTAGGAAAAGGAACTAGTTTCATAAATTGTTCTTCAACATTTGTGTCATTTATTGAACAAGCAACAGTTATCATAATAAAATAACCATGTTACTAATAATTTCGGTCGCACATAATCCCCCCCCTCACTTCAATTCCAAAAAAGCTATCGTAACTTATTAAATATCCTTATTAAAGAAAGCTAAACACGATAATATACTCTTTGTATTTTTAGCTTTCGAAGAATTAACTACAAGTGAGCTTCCGGCTTGTTCATTATTATTTAAGTGGGTTTCTCAAAAAGTTTTTCATCAATTCGTTTGAAATATTAAGTGCTTCTGTATAGTTTTTAGCAGGTGCAGTAATCATATTTCCATCCTTTGCATGCCAAGACCCTTTTAAAATAGTTACTTTTGTAAAATCATCATTTGCGAAGATACTACCATAATAATATGTATATGGTTCCCCATCGCTAAATCCAGCATATACAATTATGCCCTGACCGTTTTCATTGAATTTAATAGTAATATTTCTTTCTCCTATTGGAACTGGTAACTCTTCGCCTTGAATCTCTAAAGTTCCTTCAAAAGTTTTCTTTGCAAACAGGCCCCGCTTAACTTCTCCATCAATAGAAATGGTTACTTCCTGTAGAGCTTCTTCATTACCTAATTGATATGATATTCCTTGTAACGTTTTAGTATGTTGTTTAGGGAAGGTAAACCAAATTGAATAAATCACTAGCATTGATAAGATTGCTATACTAACTACTTTGATTTTGTTATTCATTCTTTTCACCTCCACTCTCATTACTACAAATAACTTTGATTATTCAACTCACATGATTCGTTTGTTCAAGATGATCTCTTTCACTATTTATTCAATAAAAAAAACACTACTCCTTCTTGAAGTAGTGCACACGTTTATTTAAGGGTAACACTTCACAAAGTTACACCGAATTAACATATATACATCAAAACTCTTCATCTTATGTTTTCATACATATTATTTATCTGTTTGTTATTGCTTCTTTTTCAAATACTCCGTACGTATTTTTTCAAGTTGCTGCTTTTTATCAAATTTACTAGACGTCTTTTTTTCATGAAACTTTGTCACAGCTACCTGACTTTTGGTATCCAATTGATAAATATTTTCCTTTATTTAATTTTAACATATATCCTAAATTATCTGACAAAAATAAATGGTCTATGGCAGGGTTGCAGTTACAAAAACACAAGAATAATAATTACATTTATGACATTCCTGTTTTATCAACATCAGAAGTTCTTTTTGCTCCCCAAATCCTAGAAATTACATATTATATAGTAACAACTGTAAGAAAGGAGCTCTGAGCTTTCTATGAAATACATTAGTGATAAAATAAATACGATGCCTGAAAGCTTGTTTTTTCTTGCATATGATTTAGATAAATTAATAGCAGTAGCTATTTTCATAATAGATCGGAAAGTATGATAAGCATCTTTAGGCTGTATTAAATTTGAATTTTCGCCAAACCTATACGTAAAGGAGTGGTGAAAATGTCGAACAAAAAGCAAAGAAACAATAAAAATGACAAAGAACAATTAGCTAGTGTCGCAAAAAATAATGCGCAAAATGCAAAACAATCTTATGTAGAAAAGGCTCAACCACAGCCAAAAGATTTCGAAGAAATTGAGTATTAAAAAAAGGTGGGACTTCCCACCTTTTTTTACTTTACTATTATTTCAAGCAAGCCGCTCCAACGATAATTAACAAGATAAATAATACGACGATTAAAGCGAAGCCTCTTCCAGCTCCATGTCCGCCGCACCCGTAACCACCGTAGCCATAGCCACCATAGCTTCCGTAATGCATAAAAGCACCTCCTTCATTGAAGGATAACTTACATTAATAACATATGTGTTGTTATATGAGGTGTATAGACAGATGTCCTAATTAAAAAAGAAATTTTTAGGGAATACGTCCATAAGAAAAACACACCGAAGTGTGCCTTGTTCTAGAATTATGAATTACGCCAATAATGTTTATCATTAACTTCTTTTCTTTTAGCGCGTAATGAAAGTTTGTCTTTTAGTTTATCAGCTTTGTGCTTTTCATATTTTACTTTCTGCAATTGCTTGAACGATTGTTTATATTGTGCAAACTCTGCATCAGAAAGGTCTTCATTTCCATAACGAACCTTTTGATATAGCCTCATTACAATTGCTTTATGTTCGTCAGCTCCTTCAAGATGTCCGAACCACTCCTCTATTGTTTTCGATGGAGTTCTTGCCATTACAGTTTGCATGAGCTTTTTTTCAAAGTTAAAAAATAGTCTTCTCGTTTTGTTGACTGGCGGTTTGCTATTATTAGATCTAAAAAGTGGCTTTTGATCTTTTTCATTAACGAATTCTTCCCGTGTAAAAAATCCTGACAATGTGGCTGGAAGCATGCCGTTTTTGCCTTTATATATGACATATAAAATAAATGTTAGTAAAGCGGCACCTATCAATACATATAAGATATATTGAGGATCAAAGTTTGAAATAACAGGGTCTACATCAGTACTAGGTAAGTCAACATTGTCGTCTTGCATAGAATCAGGCGGTACATTAGATTCATCCTTCTCTTCTTCTATTTTTTCTTCGTCTTTCAATGGAATAAGGCTGTATAACCACATTAATATCGGATATAAAACCGAGAAGAATAACCACCCACCAAAGATTAAAATTTTATGAATGATGTAACGAAATGCAGGTAAAAAAGCAACAGCAAGTATAGATGTACCTATCAAAGTTAGTAATATCGTTAATTGCCATGAAGACGCTTTTTTATTAGCATGCACTTGTAAATGTTGAATCATTTTCTTTACTACTATTAATAAAAATTGCACAAAAATAAATAATACAAACCAATCCGAGTATAAATAACTAGCAAAAATAAAGTACTGGCCTAGTGCAACAATTGTCGTTAATACTAGCAGAGGGCCATCTTTATCATCGTCTAAGCTCTGCAATGATGAAAATAAGCGAAAGCTAATTACTAAGGCTAAAGCTGCTCCAATGGGGAAAGGATATCCTACTATCAATGCAACTAATATAAGACCTATTAAAGATACTGCACTAAACACATAAGGCATATATTCATGGTCCCATTTATGAAGCACAAAATAAATGATCGTACCTGACAGTGCTACTAAAAAAAATGGAAATACTTCTGGTAGAGCATTTTTTTCTGCCAAAGTATAAAAAGCTAGCAGCTGATAAATGAAAAGGAACTCCATAGTAAAATGAACGAATGCATATTTTTTCATTTACTTATGCTCCTTTCATTTATAATCGGCATTACACTTTTCTGCACTGCACCATTTCTTATTTGATACAATGCAGTTCCTTTTTTCTTCCACTTATCATAAATACTAATCTCTTTATCTGATACTTCCCCAATTAAAAAGACTATCGGCATTACTAGTGACTTACGATCTAATTGCGTCAATAAAAAACGCATCGGAATCGGTGCCTGCTTCGTTGAAACGTACGCAAGAAATTCAAGCGCTTTTGCAAGGTGCTCTTTCCCTTCACCTTTTTCTATACTAAGGAATGGGTTGTCACCATATGTACCAAAATTAATTGATAAAGAGAAAGGTATGTTTAGGTGAGTAGCAACTTGAGCCATATAGGCTAACTGACTAATAGCACCTTCAATATCTTCCATAATATTAATAGAATATCTTGACTTATATTCCGTCACATTTAACATGATTGTCCATGATAAATCAGTCGTTTTTTCGAACACTTTCGTTTGAAGTTCATTTGTTTTCGCAGAAGCTTTCCAATTTATGCGATTAAAAGGATCTTGCTCCGAATATTGCCTCGTTCCAACTTGCATTGTCAAATCTTCATAAAGCGATGACCGATATGGATTCACACCTTGGTGGGTAGAACGAATTGTTTCTAAACCTTTTACATTCTCAAGTGTCGGATAGACGATAATTTCTGTGAAAAATGGATCTTTAAATTCATAAACGACAGAACCGATTCCGAATAAACTTTGCACCCGTAGCGTTATATTTTTTATCCTTGCTACGCATCTTTCTTTTGCAATGACATCAAAGTTTATCTTCTGTTTTGTTCGCTTTGATAAATGAATTGGCATTTTATAAACTGCATAATCTTTTTGTTTATCGAACGTATGTAAAGATGTACCTACATTACTCGCGAGTTCAAACTCTAACTGACCATTCATAATTGGTAAAATACCTTTTTGGCTAAAAGTTAATGTAATAGAGGACGTGTCATTTGGATAGAGTCTCACTTTTTGCTTTTCATTTTCCAACTCTAAAAAATCAGCTACGTGCTTTAAATAAAATTTACTTGCAAAGTAATAGATTATAAATAACAGGATAACAAATCCGAATTGAAAGGCATTATTTATTAGAAAAAATAAACCGAGAAAAATCGAGAGTATCGATAGTAAATCTAAAAAGCCTGTTTGCTCAGAAACTAATCTCCATTTCATTTACGCTCGGTCTCCAATTTCAACTGGTACTTCTACAGTTTCTAACAGTTCTTTAATTACACCATGTTTTGTAAATTTCATTTCACCTTCAATTGATAAAACAATTCGGTGTGTTAAAACATATGGTGCGACAAATTTAATATCTTCAGGTATGACAAAACTTCTACCTTCCATTAGTGCTTTTGCTTGTGCGGCTTTCATTAATGCAAGCGTACCACGTGGGCTCACACCTAACTGAATTTCGTCAGACTTTCTCGTTTTATCAACGATCGCTAATAAGTAATCTTCAATAACTTCTGAAAGAGTAACTTCTTTCACCTGTTCTTGTAGAGATAAAATATCTTCTTTCGAAAAAATCGATAAAAGTTGTTTAAAAGGTTCTTCTTTTCGATACTTTTGCATCATTTCTTTTTCTTGTTCCAAATTCGGATAACCTAAGTCAAGTTGCATAAAAAAGCGGTCCATTTGCGCTTCTGGCAAAGGAAACGTACCTTGTTGTGCTTCTATAGGATTTTGTGTAGCGACTACGATAAATGGATTAGGTAATGGAAGCGTTTCCCCATCAATCGTTACTTGGCGCTCTTCCATTACTTCCAGTAAACTTGCTTGTGTTCTCGGAGTTGCACGATTAATTTCATCTGCAAGTAAAATATTTGTCATAACAGGTCCTGGTCTTAGCTGAAACTCTTGTTTTTGTGGGTGGAAAAATTGAATTCCCGAAACATCACTAGGTAGAACATCGGGTGTAAATTGTACACGTTTAAAATCTCCATCGATTGTTTTCGCTAAGCTGCGTGCAAGCATCGTTTTCCCTGTTCCAGGTACACTTTCTAATAAAACATGTCCGCGATTAATTAAAGCATTCATCAATAATTCTACGATATCTTCTTTTCCATAAATAACTTTACCAATCTCATTTTTCATCATTTCTACTGCTTGTCTAATTTCCAAGTCGCCAACTCCTATATAAGTTTATAAATTATACAATATATGGATTTTTAAAAACTTCAATTAATAAGGTTATTCTAGATCTTTCTTTCCTTTAAATACGATATCTTGGCCAAATTTTTGTTGTAAGTTACTTAACGTTTCATGAAACTTAGTTTTCTTTTCGTCTTTTTTATTTGATGAAAATAAATCTAACTGTTTAAATGTTTCCTTTTTATCTATTACATTTTGTACCGCTACTCCAATAAGCCTTATTGGATCGCCACTCCAGTTTTTTTCAAATAAGAAAAGCGCACGTTCATATAGCTCCTCCATATGTTCAACAGCATTTTCTTCTGTCATACTTCTCGTGATTGTTTTACGATTTTTCCCATAGCGAATCGTTAATTGTATTGTAGAAGCAACCACCTTTTTTCGTTGCATTCTTCTCGCAACACTTTCACTCAATCGTTTTATTGTATTTTGTATTGTCGTCATATTCACTGTATCCGCTCTTAATGTAGTTGAGTTACCGATACTTTTCCATTCATTTGCAGCTTCTGGATCAACTGGGCGATTGTCTATCCCATTTGCACGCTCTTTTAACCGTATACCATTAATTCCAATTGCTTTTTCAAGCGTAATGGAATCTGCATGGGCTAAATCTTTAATGGTATAAATCTTTATTTTATTTAACTTCTCAGCAGATTTTTTTCCAATACCGTGCATTTCGCCAACTTGGAGCGGCCATAACACTTTCGGGACATCCCTCTTTCTTAAGATAGTAATGCCCATAGGTTTTTTCATGTCTGATGCCATTTTTGCTAAAAATTTATTCGGAGCAATTCCAATGCTAGATGGTAGGTTTAAAGTAGATAGAATGTTCTGTTGGATAGTTTTTACGAAAGCTAAATAAGAGCCATTTACCTCTACATCGGTTATATCAACATATCCTTCATCGATTGAAACAGGTTCAACTAACGGTGTATATGAGCGTAGAAGTTCAAACATCCTGTCAGCCATTCTGCGATACTTCGCATGATTAGGCGGCATCACAAAAAGGTTTGGACATAACTTCTTTGCTTGCCATAATGGCATTGTCGCTTTGACACCTTTTGCCCTCGCTTCATAGCTGCAAGTAACTATGATTCCACGGCGTTCTTCTACATTACCTGCAATAGCTAGAGGCTTCCCTCTTAAATCAGGATTGTGTGCCGCTTCAACTGAAGCATAAAAGCTATTCATATCGATATGTAATATAATTTTCGGTTTTTCAGACTTATTCATAAAACGCTCCTAGAATATATTCTTAAAGTCTCTTATCTTATTATAAGTCATTTGCCTTGTACAAGCATATTGATAATAAAAAAAGTACCTTTGTGTGATATAACAACACAAAGGTACTTTCACGTTTTAGTTTTGTTTGATTAAACCTTTAAAAGTCTCTGTCAGTTCTTCTGGAATAACCTTAACATCAGATATTTTAATATCGTCATCTTCGACAGTTAAGTAGACTAAAACCATTTCTCCATTATCGTATTCGATTATTTCCATTTTTGTAAATTGAGCAGCCTTTGAATCTTTAACAATGCCTTTTAACTTTTTATATGTTTCTTCTTTATTTTGAAAGTCTTCTTTCAACATACCCTTAAAAGCTTCGTAATCTTCATTAAATAACGTTTCTTCCAATTGAATGGAAACATAGTGATCATTTACACTTTTATCATCGTTACATCCTACTAAAAAACTTACCATCATTAAACTTATTAAAATTAACTCACATTTTCTTTTCAACTTATTTCCTCCTATTTTATCTGTATAGATTTTATTTCTACATAAACTATCCATATCCTTCCAGTACATAAAAATTAGAGTATGAAAGATATTACGTATAACAGGAATTCTGAAAGGAGACATTTTGAATGCTGTATTCGAAAGTGCTTATTTTCCTAGTTTTTATTTTGTTTATGGCTCCTTCTCTTACAGACGCAAACGCTAAACATATAGCGAAAGCAGTTTTTATTAGGGATGGCAACTTGTTTTTGTTAATAAATAATGAAGAAAAGCAGATTACAAAAGGTGGTACAGTTGTTGGCAGCCCTCAGTGGTCACATGATGGGAAGTGGATTGTTTACAGTGAACGGGTTCCAGTAAAATTCCAACAAATCGATAAACAAGACGTTACGATTAATGTTTACCATCTAGAAACAGAAAAAGTGAAACAAATCTTCCATAATGGATATAGCCCCAAATGGTCCCCAACGAAAAATGTTGTATCTTTTAACTTCGGTCCAACACTAAACATTTCAAACCTCACGCGCTTTTATAATATTGCTACCGGCGTAAGTAGTTATGCTTGGTTTCCCGATGGGAGTGGTTTTATTCTATCTACTTCAGGAAACTTAACACCTAAAGGATGGACAGGGGCAACGCTTTATAAGAAAGAAATTAGTGAAAATTATGAAGAAGTTTTACTTGGAGAAGCTGAATTATTTTTAAAGCTTCCAAGTGCAGTTGGATTTGGTGATATAAAGGGTTTGGCAGTATTTGCAGGTGATATGACCTTTTCACCTTCTGGGAAATGGCTATCATTTGTCGCAATTCCAACCGCTTCAATGTCGATGGATGGAAATATGCTTTGCGTAGTCACTAGTGATGGGAAGCACTTTAAGGTAATAGATGAGATCATTTTCGGTGTTGGGAAGCCGAAATGGGCACCATCTACTGATACACTTGCTTTCATTGCTGGGGGAGGAAGAATTGTTTTTGGATTTACAAACAAAGACTTAAAAGTGAAAGAAATGCCTGTTTCTTTCACTCCAGAAAACTTTGCTGACCTTGATTTTGATTGGATAACAAATAAGACAATTGTTACATCGCGGGTACAGGAAAAACCTTGGTCAAATGACTTTAGTAAACATCCTTTACCGTCGTTATACGCTATAAATATTGAAACGAATCAGCAAGTCAAAATTACTGAACCACCGAAAGGTTATGGTGATTATGAACCAGTCTATGTCAAATCAATTGACAAGCTAACATGGAGAAGAGGAATATCAATTAATGATAGGGGTAGAACACTATGGATTGCAAATCCTGATGGTTCTGAAGCTAGAAAATGGCTAAATAATGTTGATGAAATTGTCTTTTACGAAGGGAACTAATATTAATTAATAAATACGGTACGTGAAATTTAATAATGTTGTTGATTAAAAGGACAGATACAACTACTGTCCTTTTTTGAGTTTGTAATGCAACTCTGCAAATTGGTTATATTGTTTCATACCTAATAAAGTAAATTCAGATTCGCAAACCCCTTCTTTAAATAGTGGGATTCCTTCGCCAATGATCGTTGGTGCAACCGTAATAATAAGTTCATCTACTAGTTGTTCATTAAGGAATGCATGAAGTAATTCTCCGCCACCAACAAGCCATATATTCTTCCCTTTTTCGGTTTTAAGTCTTTTTATTAATTCTTTTGGTTCGGCGTTACTAAATGTTACGTTTGCATTATTTTCTTGTGGTGTTCTTGAAAAAACATAACATTCTTTATTTTTATATGGAAATTCTTCTAGCTCCTGTTTCAATATCCAGTCGTACGTTTTTCTCCCCATGATCACTGTATCTATATTCTCATAGAAGGTAAAATAACCGTTGTCACCTTCACCTTCAATTTTATATAGCCAATCTAATGAATCATCATTTCTAGCGATATATCCGTCTAAGCTTGTTGCGATAAATAATACTAATTTACGCTGTTCCATATAAAAACCCCTCAACATTTACGATAAATAATGATGTAATTCTTCTACTTCAAACTTACCACTTTCCCTTAAAAATTGAGCAACTAAATGGACGTGACTTGCGCCAATAATTAAGAGCGTTCGATCTGACTTTGAGGTTGCTATGGCAGCTAGATTTGCATAGATAATTAGATTTCTTTGATACCACCAACTAACCCAGTCAATACCTACATAGTTAGAATCATCGGCTATCCTTGCAACAGCTAAGTATGCTTCATGCAATTTTTTAATTAATTCTGTTTTGTTAATCTCTTTGAAAACATCTACGATACTTTTATTGCCTATTTCTGAAAAAGTGGAAAATTTCTTAAAGTACTTCTCAGTGATTTCTTGGTAAAGTTCAGGTAGATTCTTCCTCGCCCATTCTAATACTTCCCCAAGCGATCTGTTCTCAACCGTTTCGTCCAACCAATCAATTGCATAGATCTTATTATGCCCTAATTGCTCGGCAACCCTAAACCCTAATTGGTGAACTTCATTACTTTGTAAATTTATCTTTCCATTCCTATAATCCAAAAATTCTTTATTTAACTTTTCATTATTCTTTTTATCGATTTCAACAGTTACTTTCGTTGGTTTGAACTCTTTTAATGACGTAACGATTTGGTTAATTTCCATTTGACGTTGTTCTGAAAACATATTATCAATATCCGTTTGATACAGATCACGTGTTGATTCCATATGAAAAGTACCTACAATTAATACTTTAGGTTTTTCTTCCATGCTAACTCTCCTTACTAATTCGTCATTCCTTTTTCACCTTTTTTTCAAAATACTCTCGATCTAAAATGCTCATGAATACGTCTGTTTCATATTTTCCTTCAATTAATGCGCCTTCTCGTTCAATCCCTTCTTGAATGAAGCCACATTTTTCATAGCATCTAATGGCACGTTTATTATATTCCAACACTCGTAAATCGACTCGATGCAACTCTAACTCTTCAAACGCATACTGAAGCACTAACTGTGTAATTTCTGTTCCTAATCCTTTACTCCAGACTGAAGGATCAAATATACCAACGGCATATCTTGCGCGGTTATCTTCTTCATTCACTGTTAATCTTGCCGAACCAATTAATCGTCCTTCATACTCTATACACCATGCAATTTTTCTTGAACGAATAGATTCAACATATTGTTGTGCTCGTTCAAGTGTTTTAGCAGTCATCTTTTTCGTATTACCACCATACATGCGGACTAATTCTTCATTAACTTCAACTTTCAAAAAGTCTTCCACATCACTATCAATTGGCTGCCTTAACAAAACATTCTCCCCTTTTATGACTGGAGCTTGGTTCATTGCGCAAACCTCCTTTATCTACTATTTAAAGATTCTATAAATATTCAAATATGTTTATATCCACCATATCGATTGATCCTATTTCCTCTTTTAAATCCCAGAGCAATATTTTCGAAGTTTCCTCATTTTCAACAAACGGTTGCAGTTTTTCGATCTCGGCATAGTACACTGGATTAAATTTAATAGCTCTAGTTGTTTTGTTTTGTACTTTTACTAAACCTTTAAAAATCATATTGGATACTATTTGTCCAGTTTCTTCATAAAGTTCTCTAATTGCACATTCTTTTGGAGTTTCACTTTCTTCTCTACGACCAGCTGGTATTTCCCATTGCTGACGCCACACGTTATAACAAAGAAGGAATCTTCCGGTGCATTGGATAACTGCAAAAGAGCCTGCTAATGGCTTGTAACATTCCAATTCTTCATCATTTATTGTTATAAAATCGAGGAACTGGTAGCCATTTTCTTTCAATTGATTCAATTGAGTATCCTCCCTGAATATTTGATTTATTTAGCTTGTTTTTATAATGAGTTCCTTTAAATCTAGTAGATTATCAATTACAAGATTGGCTTGTTTGAGCTCTTCTTCTTGTGCAAAATCAAATCTACACCCCACTGCTAGTAAATTATTTTCTTTTGCAGCATTGATATCTGAAAGCCTGTCCCCAATTACAGCACCATTTTTAATTTCATATTTTTTTATAATTTCATTAACTAAATCTGCCTTGTTTAAAGAATTTACATGTTGAATACTATATGTTTCTTTAACCCATTTATCTAAATTGTAATGATTTACTATTGCATTCAAATATTCCGTTTGACCATTGCTTGCAATGAAAATAGAGCAGTTCTGTGATTTTATGTATTTAAAAATAGTTTTAACATTAGGATATAACGCACCATTGCCACTTTTAATATTCACTATTAATTTTTCATGAAAAATTTCGTTTGCTTTAACCCTAATTTCGTTTGAATGATTTGGTAATAGCGTTTCCCAAACGATGGGTAGAGGCACTCCCATAATTTTGCGGTATTTATCAATTGGCGTTTCCTTTTCCCATAATTCTATCGATCTTAAATATTTAAAAGTATCCTCAAGCGATACTTCTAATATTTTATTCGTCTGAAAAAGGGTCCCATCCATATCGAATATAAACGATGTTGTCATAATTTACCTCACTATTATAAATTAGGCTCTAATCATTACTAGGACCTGGCTATTTTAAATTTTTACTTAGTCGAATAAACTCCTCCACATCTTTAACACATAATTTCATTCCCTTTTCCCAAAAAGCTTCCTGTGTGATATCTTCTCCTAAATGTTTCATTACTAAATCTTCAACTGATATTTTACCTGTGTCACGTAGCAAAGAAAGGTACTTTTTCTCAAAGTCTTTCCCTTCTTCTTTTGCAGTTGCATATATACATATTGAAAATAAATAGCCAAATGTATAAGGGAAATTGTAAAATGGTGAACTTGTTAAATAAAAATGCGGAATTGACGCCCAAAGATTTTCAGGAATCCCTTCAATTGAACCAGCATACCCTTCCATTAACGCTTCATCCATGAGAGCATTCATGCGAGCTGAAGAAACTAAACCTTTCTCTCGCTCCTTGTATATCTTTCTTTCAAATAAATATCTAGAATGGATGTTCATAAAATTCATTACGCTTCGTTTTAATTTTTCATCTAGTAAAAACAACTTTTCTTCTGAACTTTCCGCAGTTTCCAAGGAAGCATTTAATATGATTAACTCTGTAAAAAAAGATGCCGTTTCTGCAAAGCAAAGAGGATATTGCTTGTTAATTCCATCAACAGTTTTCATAGCATAATTATGGAATGCATGCCCTAATTCATGCGTTAATGTTAATATGTTAGTTATCGTTTCCCCATAAGTCATGATAACCCTTGATTGTCCCGAAAGAGGAAAACTTGCACAAAAAGCTACAGGAGATTTGTTTGGTCGATTTTCTGCTTCCACCCAACCATTCATAAAAGCCTGACGAGCAAAGCTTTCTAATTCCCTACCAAATTTCCCAAAATGTTTTAAAATAAAATCTATACCTTCTTGGTAACTTATCTTTTGAGTACTCTTGTTTGTTGGAGCCCAAAAGTCATAAGCTTGCATTTTTCCTTTGCCTAGTAAACTAGCTTTATGATCTAAATAATCAGTAAACGGTTGCTTATTCTTCTCTACTACGTTCCACATAACATTTAATGTTTCTTGTTTCATCCGATTTGCTTTCAACGGTTCCTGTAGTTCATTTGTGCGGCCACGCTTTTTATCTACTTGCAGCCGAAAACCTACGATATTGTTAAGAGTTTCTCCAATGACATCTTCAGTATCTTGCCAGCCTTTTAGTAACGCATCATGAGATTCCTGGCGAACTGTTTCATCCGGGTGTGAGCGAAAATTCAAGGCTTGTCCTACTGTATATTCCTCTTCTACTCCATTTAAAGTAAATTTTACTCTAATACTTCCAACCAATAAGTTATACATTTGCCCCCAAGCATGATACCCATCATCCATTAGTGATGTAATAATTCTTTCTACTTCTTCATTAAGTTGAATTCCAGTATTCTCTCGCCATTCATTTAGAACAAATCTATATTCTCTTAGTTCATCAGAATCTAGCATGTTTCTCCAATGATCCTTTTCAAATGTCCCAATTACATTTTGAAACTCCTGTATTGTGGATAAAAATTGTGAACTAAGAGTAGAGATTTCTCCCTTAAGCAAAGATGCTTTATTATCTTTTACGTCTTGAGCATGCAAACAAGTAATATACGACTTCGCCTCGGTGATATGTAATCGTAGCTTATTAATATATTGAATCACGTCATTTAAATGATAGGTATTTTCCTTTGTACGGGGACTTAGTAAATTATGTATTTTATCATTTAATAGATTTAAATCCTTTTTTATTAATGTAAGGTGCAAATGTAATGTAGAAGAATCGCTTCCTCCGGTAAAAATTGAATCTAAATTCCATTTTGAAGGGTAAGTTGTTTTTTCCATTTTGATCTCTCTTTCCAATAGGTTTTCTTTGCATAATGAAAGAGTTATTATTTAATTTTTTTTGCCCAATCTCTTGCTTCTTTCACCAATTCTTCAACAAACTCTTGTTTCCCTTCTTGATAGTCGTAATGATTGTCAGGGAATTGTTTTGCTAATGCTATTTTTAAATCGCCATACGCTTTTGCTCTTTTAGGGTGGAGCAAAAGATATTCTTTAAAATTTAAGTGACCTTTTATTGCACCATGTCCTACTTGGAAAATATGAACGTGATGTGTGCGATGTTGTGTGTGTTCATTATTACTCTTAGGAAAATATCTTCTTCCTTCAATACCATATTCTCCTTTTGGTTCATATCCTTCAAGACGCATTTTTTCATTATAAAAATCAACCTTATCTATCTCTTTTACTACAATTAAGATATCAATAATTGGTTTAGCATATCCTATTGTTGGTATAGAAGTACTACCAATATGAAAAATTTCTATTATTTCATCTCTAAAAATTTGTTTCAGTTTATTAGCTTCGAGTTCGTATGATTTTGCCCATTTATCTGTCCATGGAAGAATATTTGTTTTTCTCATTTACTCACCTTTTATTAATATTTCATTAACTAAATTTCCAAAGTCTTTTATATCCCTTAAATAATCGTATCCAGGCGGATTGCCTATTTTGTTGTACATTCGGACAGCAACAGCATCATATTCTGGGATTACTAAACAAGCACATCCTGACGCTCCTAAAATTTGAAAAGCATTTAATGGCAAGTCTTCTCCTAATTCACTTTCAGCAAAGCCGTTTTCGTTTAAAAACCAGAAAAAGCCGTTTTGAGGAATATTTTTCATATCTTTCGGTGTTTGAATTGAAGTAGTTTCATCAAATAATTCCCTAGGTAATACTTGTCGATTGGCAATCTTACCTTTGTTTAGATTTAAATAGCCCCAATGTGCAAGTTCTCTCGCACTAACAAACAAATTACGGTCAAATCCTGTATTATCTTCTAATCTCACTTTTGGCTTTTCCGACGATTCAAATACATCTGCAACTAGAGTAGGTAGATAAGAAGATTCCCACCCTGTTTCCTTAAAATGAAGCGGGGTAAAAACATTATCTTGAAGAATTTGATTTACTGTTGATCCTGAAGTTTTTGAAACAATCTTATATAATAAAGTCAATCCTCCATCATTATAGTCCCAAACCGTTCCAGCAGGAGCATTCTTAATTATCTTTCCACCTTCAATATCTAACCCATGGGTGTGGGTAACGAGATGACGAATAGTAACACCTTGTAAAAGGTCTTGATCAAGATTATCTATGTAATCGGTTACAAAATCATCAATATCTTTTATCTTTTTTTCTTTAAGAAGAAAAGCTACGACTAATCCAATGTAGCTTTTTCTCGTAGAAAATACATTGAATCTTGATTTTTCATTAATTACGTTGCCTGTTAATGGATCATGACCTTCATACCATTCTCCAATTACTTTATTTTTTTGGATAACAATGACAGCACTTGCACTAGCTCTAATTTGCTTTTGTATTTTTGAAACATAGTTATACAGTCGCTCTAACTTTACTGAAGGTTCCTTACTTAGAACCTTTTCAATTGCATTAGCTGATTGATCAATAATCATTTTTAAACCTCCATAAATTATATTTTGATTTTATCATATAAAACCAACCTATAAAGACGCAAAAAACGCAAGGCGTAAGCCATGCGCTAACAAAAACTGTTATTTATTTTTTCTATTTGTCTTTGCTCTGCGAATAGTAGTATTTCAATACTAAGTATGTAAGTAATGGAAGCATAATATTAGCTAACAGAACATTAAATAAGTAATTAATAGGCATTCCCGCTAGGTGAGGCATTGTTTCTATTCCTGTTTGCGGGACTTGAGGGATTAAAATGTAATAATCACTCCATGAACCATTTGCAAAGATAGAATTATTCGTAAAGTTCCATCCTAAATGTAATCCAATTGCTAAAGCCATAGATTTCGTTTTTACAAAGGCATACGCAAATACTAGCCCTGGGATAGCAGTCATAATAAGAACAAAAGCCATTATTGCAAAATTTCCAAATACACCATATGTGTACCAGTGGTAGACTCCAAAGCAAAGAGACGATAAAATAATTCCATTTCTAGCTCCTAACTTTTGAACGAGAATATATAAAAGCGCACCTCTAAAAAGTAATTCTTCGAATAGTACAGATTTAGTATCCCCATAAAAGGGCAAATATATCATTAATGGTTATTTCAGGATTTAATTTCCATTCAATATGAGAGAATAATAATGAATCTATAAATTGCAATGACGCACAAATTAGACCATATATGAAAAAACCTATTATTAATTGAATTAACCGCTTCCTGACAGGTGTAAAACCTAAGATCGATAGATTGTTTTTTGTGAAAAGGTGAAGAAATACCCAAGATAAAAGTAGTAATATCAGTATAACAATCGTCATTTACTCACTCCAATTTTAAACGCAATGAGGGATTTTCATCTAAAAAAAGCATTTAATCCCAGCTGTTAACTTTATAGAAACTAGTAGCAACTATATACCCTAATAAGATTGCTGCTATCTTAAATAACGAAGAAGTTATCATTATATAATATGGAATTTTAAAGTAAACATGAAGTGTGAATGAGAAAGTTAGATACATTGAAGGTAGGCCAAAGAGTAGTAACTTTTTGTAATCAATCTTCCACATACTTTTTTCCTTTCTATTCTTAATAAGATGAGGAATCGCAAGTACTACACCGATAGAAATATAGAGAAATTGCGTAATTGTAAGCCATTCCCAAAAATTGTATTGTTCACTTGCAATTACTTCTAATCTGTAATCAATATGGGATATGAAAAGTAGAGTCGTAAACAACAAGAGTGCATATAAAAAGTAGCTTTTAGTAGAATTCATAATAACATCTCCTCAAAAATAGTTGTAATGATAATAACCAATCTCACCTTTTCCTATAAAATAAGGTTAAATATTTTGTCAATAAGTTCTGTGTTTTCCTCTGCCTTAAGCTTCTTGCATAACCGTTTATTAGTTTTTCTGAATTCTGGCAACATCTTTTTTATTACATCTAATATAGCACTCGGTTTTTTTTCACTATACCAATCTTCCAAAAGTGATAACTGCCAATCTTCTAACGGACTTCTTACACCTTCTATTTTCGCCCAATAACCAGGATTATTTGGTTGTATTCCTAATTCCATGTACCACCCTTTGACTATTGCTAGCCTCAACGCATCTAAGTAATTTAGTGCATAAAATAGTTCTCCTCTCATGACACCTCGATATACTTCATGAGCATGTGCGAAAAATTTCGATTGCCAACTCTCAAACTCTTCAATAGTCGGTTGATAAGACAATCTTTTTGATTTATCTAAAATAGACTTCATAATACCTTTAGGATCATGAACAATTTTTATGTTTTGTAGCCAAATAGATGGTTGTAGGTCATTCATTGTATAGTAGAAACTATCCACTTTTATAAACCCTTCAAAGTGAGCGACACTATGTGAAGCCCAATGGTAATCCTCATAATATAAAACATTTCCCCATCTTTTAGCTCTATTCTTTTTATTTAATCGATATTCCTCAAAATTTTCTTTTATAACAACGATACGAAGGTCAATATCCGAATATAAGTCTGTGTCCCCATTCCCTATTGAACCTCCGTAATATATTGCTATGATATTCTCATCATTTAGTAGGTCTTTTTCTATCGCATTAATTAATGATTGTCGATACCTTGGTAAATTTATATCTCTTTCTTTATGTTTGTTTTCTAATCCCACACACAAATCATTTTCTCCCTTTTTCAAGTCTACATTTGCCAAGTGAACCATCTTCCATGACCATCTGTTTGTCCGACTACTTTAAAATTCTCTTTACCATCAATATAATAGTCGAGATGAAGGTCTCTATCTTTCATGTTGTTATAAATGTGAAAGATATCTCTCCCTTTCCCCAGTTCCTCTATTTCTGCAAATAGTTTTTCTTTTGTTTCCTTTGGCATTTGATTTGCTACATGCGTATGAAAAACACAAACCGCATAATCTTTTGAAATTTGGCTCACTAGCTCTGGCAGCAATTGTACGCCATCACCTTCAATCAAAGTAAGAGTGTTTTTTCTAACATAGTTAGCTGCTTTTTTAAATAACTCTCTCCTTTCGAAGTGTTCAGGCCATATTAGTGCATTTAACCAAAAATAATTTTCATCAATGGATAAGTCATTAACATGTAGATCGAGTCCAATTCTTGATGCAACTGGCGGGCTATTCTTAGGGAAAGATGGAATATTATTTCCTTTTATTTCAGATGAAATTAGAACTTCTGAATCCTTTTCACCAAAAGTAGCCTCAATTCCCTCATAAGAATAATGATATTTATCCCAAAATAACTGGAGGCCAGCACTTGTTCCAATTTCAATTAATGCTAATGGCTTTTTAATTTGTTCATAAATATAGCCAAATGTTGGGTAAAGATAGGAGCAACGTCTAACTTCATTCGTTTGCACTAGTTTTGTTTGGAGAATAGAAATTATTTCTTTTTCGTATTGATGACAAAAATCTTTAAAATAAGGAAATGATTTCTCGTATGGTTTTGGATTTTCTGTAATGCTTGGAAAATAATCTTTTAACCCATGGTCTTTGCCCTGAAGTAACAAATAATGAACTGCACCTAAAAATAAATTAGGAACAGGTTGGCCTTCCCTAGCATTTGCAGCTAAGTTCAGTAATTGTTCTTCTTCAGCTATTTTAAATGAGAGGAATTCATACAAATCGCTCGATGCTCTACATTCATTATTAGCAAAGTTATTAAATTTATCTGCTAAAAAATATGCGTTCATAGTAACCACCTTATTAAAACTATTTTTTTCTGCTTCTAATTTACTTTTTTACCGCATCTATAATGATCGAAGGAAAGAGAAGCTCCTCTTGATTTCTTGGGTCAAACTTTTTCGAGCGGAAAATCACACCCTCTTTTCCGTCCCAGGTGTTTTCATGAAAGTCTCCTGCTTCATCAAAATATTCCAGCATCTTTACTTCAAAGCCTGCTTCTTCAAACATCTCAGTTAACGTTTTATAATTATGAACGATTTTATGACTTGCTGCAGGATGGTCTTTAGGACCAGGACCGCCTACTCGAACAATAATTTGGTATTCTTCATTTCGGAAGTAACCATCAGGCACTGCGCACCGAATATATCCTGAAGGCTTTAAAAACTTGTAGCAAATCTTTGCTGCTTGGACACCTTCTTCATAAGTTAGGTGCTCCCATACATGTTCTGCTAGAATAGCTGAAATACTGTTTTCCTTATATTTATCTTTCCAACTTTTTTCGTTTAGTAGATTTAATTCATTTTCTTGTGTCTGTATCCAACCTGGATTGTTATTATATTGACCCGCACCAATTACAATTTTAATTTCATCATTATTTATAATCATCTGTAGCTCCTCTAAGTTAGTTGAAAAGTATAAAAACCTCACCATATATATTAGTTCTATTATTATTTGCCTTTACCTTCCCTATATCAGTAAAAAAGCCGCCACTATGGCGACTTGACAGAGATAAATAATTTTAATCCTTTAAAGGAATATCCAAATATGTTTCATATTTCTTCAATTTACTATTTTCAACATAAATTCGAATAAAATTGACTTCATAAGTTGGATATGGACTCAATTCTTCCTCTGCCATCTTAGCCATTTCCTTAAGGTCTTCGCTTGATAAGCCGTAATACGTTTTTGCTAATGTCATATGTGGGACAAAGTCATCAAGTTCGAAATATTTTTTTATTAAATCCTTTGATGGTGAGATAACTTGTACTAGCTGTTCATGCAATTCCTTCAATTCATTAGAGTTTGCACTTAAATATAAGATTTCATCACCAAAGAACATTGGTTTATCTATTGCAACTTTAAATGATGGGAAGTTAGAACAAACTATCTTAACTTGATTTATCCATCTTTCATCTGCTGTTAAACCACCTTGTGCCTTTAGAGTGATATGTGGTTCAACTAAATCCGGAAGCGTATTGCCCTTCCACTTTTTTTGAAATTTAATAATTTGTTCTTTATAATTATCCGGCGGAACGATTCCAATAAAATATTGCATTGACTTCTCTCCAAACTATAGCTCTTATTTATGTAAATATTTTTGATTAACTAATAAACTTGGAAAATGATCTTTCAAAGAGATGAGTCTTCTTTAATAATTCCATAAAAAATGCCTTATTTCCTCCCCCTGAAATATAGCACAACTAATTAAACTCTCTTCGAAAAACCTCAAGTTGAAACCCATCATTGTTCCATGATTTAATTACATCACTTGTCGGAAGCACTTGCCACGGATTAAACATTGTTTGTCCATGCTTATTAAAAGACAATTTATCATTCAACAGGAAGGCAGCGTGAACTGGAGTGCCATTTTGATTTTTCCAAACTAAGACGTCTTGTTTTTTATAGTTAGTGGTAATAGTTTTTAAATAATTATGTTGCTTTAATAGTTTTATAAATTGTTCAGACTGCATCCAATCATTCATATGATTTAAATCACCAGTTACAACTGCAATTACTGATGCAAAGCAGTTAGGACCATTTCGACTAGGAAAGTGATCAATAAACGGGATGAGATGAGGGTACTCCTTACTCAATGAATCTTGCTCCGATTGCTTCAGATTATGAAAGACAGCATTATCATTAACCCACAAGTCTGCATAGTTTAATAAAATACTTTTTCTTATTAAAGGGGATAGCCGCTTCCAAGTATGACCTTGTAATATGAATATTTTCTCATTTATCGCGTCTTCTTCAATAGAATAGTCTTTCAATACTTCAAGCGTTTTTAAGTTCTCATTACTATTATTTTTCAAGAGTAATAATAATTCACTCTCTTTAAAGAGCACACCTCTACCGAGTACCCATTGCTGTTTAATTATTTCTTTTTGATTTTCTTTTGATAATTTCAGGAAATCATCGTTATGTATTTTTGCATAAAACTTTGCTTTATCACTAATTCCCCATGTGACAAATGACGTTCTGTCATCTAGAGAGAAGTCATTTTTTATGCTAAATGTAAAAAGTTCCGTTTCTACATACTCATGGTTTTCCGCAAAGAAAAATAAATCAAAATCTGGTACAAACTTTTTGTTCCAACTTTCAAGTACTGAATCGTTAACGATGTAACCTTTAACCTTGTTCATAAGTTACCTCTTTCTAGCTGAAATCTCGAAGAACTTCACACGAAGATTCCAATAATGATAATGAAAAAGAATGAAAATCACCTCAACAAAAACTATCTAAATCAAAAAACATTTATTTTGAATTAATATAATAAATTAGATTATCAGCCCATTCATCAAACTCATAGATAAACCCTTTTCTAATACATTCAAATTTCATACCAATACTTTCTGCTAACTTAATAGAAGGGATGTTATCAATATTAATATGAGCCTCAATGCGATGGTATTTAAGCTCTTCAAAACCAAGTTGAAGTGCTGCATTTACAGCTTCCCGACCATAACCCTTTCTCCAAAATTGGTTATGAATTGTATAGCCAAATCTCGCCCATTGATATTCTTCTCTTAAAATTGTAGAGAAGTCTATTGCTCCTAAATGAGCATTATCTTCTTTTCGGAAAATACCAAAGACATATACTTTATCATCTAAAGCCATCTGTTGATGTTTCTCTATCAAATCAACAAACCATTTTTCTGAACAAATACTCATATCTATTTTACCTTCATCGTATTTGTGCTGTGATGGCATTCTATTCCCAAATTGTGTTATCCAACTTAGATAATCATCTTTTTGTAAAGGTCTAATAATTAGCCTTTCTGTTTCTATTTCAACGCTAAATTTATTCAAATTAACACCTCTTAATAGCTTCATATTCTTTTGTGAACTAAGACTGGTGCTTATCTAGCATTTGTTGTAAATAGTCTTCGGATTGTCCTTTTGGGATACTAAGTGATTCCCATTTATCACCTTTTACCAATTTTCCAATGTAAACTATTTGCCCTACATGATAAGCATAATGAGCCAGTTGCCTTTCAATTGCATCTATTACTAAATGTTCTTCTCCACGAATGGTAATAATCTTTAATAAATCTTGTTCTTTTAGACTAGATAATGTATCGAAAAGAGTTTTCCAGCCTATTTCCCAAACATTCATAAGTTCTTCTTTTGAAGATATATTGTCATGAAATTCTTGGTCACGATTTCGATAGGATTTCTCACCATCAGACGTTAAAAAATCGGTCCACCTTGATACCATATTACCACTCATATGTTTTACAATAACTGCGACACAATTTGACTCTTCATTGTAAGCCCATTTCATATCCTCATCAGATAATTGATTTATTGCTTTATCGCCAAGATTTTTTAGACCTTTATATCTTTCTTGGACAACTCTTAGATATACTTCACCTAGATTCTTTTCGATTGTCTTCCACCCTTTCATTTATAAGTTTTACACTATATTTTTATTTTTGCTTCCTTTCTACTTCTGGTTTACTACCAAATGTTCTGTATGTATTGGCATTTCGGCTATTGATGTTCTTAAAAATTCTGGGTAAAGCGCAACATTCCTAAGTTCTTTTATTGGCGTCCATTTAAAGACTAATCTTTCACCTTCAACACCATAAAAAGGGTCTTGTCTAAATGGTAGTTCATTAGAAGTGAGGATATAATAAAAACCTACTTCATGAATATCCTGTTCTGCGTATTCAAAGAAGTTTTCGGCAACCCATACCAATCTATCGATTGTAGTCTCTATATCTAATTCTTCACGAAATTCTCTTTGTAAACTTATTGCTGCTTCTTCGCCCATTTCAACCCTTCCACCAGGAAGTGACCAGATTGTATCGGTCGCAGCCCGATGTAATAATACATGATCATCCTTCATTAAAATTCCTGCAACTCGGTAATTAAATACTTTATTGTTCGTTTTAAATACGACGTCCATTATGTCTTCCTCCTCAAGTAGAAAAGCCACCAAAATGGTGGCAATACTAAAATTCAACTAATTCTATTATGTTCCCTTTTTCATCAAGTGTCACCTTACTTAATAGATTTCCATCCTTAGTAATTTGAAACAATGATTAATTCTCAGGTCTTAATAAACTTAAAGCGCTAGCAATTGCAATTGCCATACTTAGACCGAATAAAAAAGTATAAACGTTAAGATATAAATTATTTAGGTGGATATCTTTCCACCAGTTCCACCAGTCGCCCATAGGGTAATATAGTTTCTCATTAACGTAAGAGACGAAGTCCATTTGAAAGTAGATGGCTACAAAGCAAAAAATTAATGATGCTACTAAAACAATGGATTTCTTACTTAAGTTAGATTTATCTTGCAATACTTCCCTTGTTTTATAGAAAACGATAATGCAAAAAGTGATAAGCAAGGTTAATGATATAAAAACATATGGTATTGCTGGATTCCCATTTCCGGAAGAAGTACTAGGATCTACAGTTAGAAGTTCATCAATAAGAAATATATTGATAATATGAAAAACGAATGGGATTAAAAGGACGATTTTTCTATTGGAACGATTCGTTTTTAATGTCTTAATAGACTTGAATGTTAAATATATTCCAAGCAATAAAAAACCAGATATCATTGTAATTATGGCAATATCAGGTAAAGAAAATAGCCAATCTTTCATTTTTCACCACTCTCCCTTTATAACAAAATTTCCCTTTTATGTTATATATAAATTTCTACAAAACATTATTACTCTCCTTCTAAACCCCTAACTTTTACACCATGACCTTCATTTACTTAAAAAAGACCAAACCGACAAAGGGTTTGGTCTTGTAATTATTTAGATTAAGCTTCTACTTTTCTACGACGTTGCAAGGTGATTATTACCCCACCTGTTACAAATAACAACAATCCGAACAATACTAAGTTATACGTCATTGTTGCAGTGTTTGGTAATTTCTCACCAGTTTTTGGTGCAGGGATATCTTTTACATCTTCACTAATAGATAATTCAAATGCAGCAAATGTACTAAAATGGTCGGTATCGACTGTTACATATCCATCTTGATACGTTCCACCGATAAGCTCCCATTCTTTCTTCTCATAGTTGTAGTAGTATACTTTTACATTTTCTTCATTTGTTACTTTATCTACTTTGAATACAATTGTCATTGGCGTGTTGAATTCATGGTAAGTTGTATTACCAGCCTTAACAGTAAAGTCATACACATTACTGCTTGCACCTTCAATATCTTTTAATCTTTCAACATTCAATGATACTGCACTATCTGGCAGATTAGCTGCAGGGATGAATAAGAACATATCTTCATTTGCAATTTTAATCGTGATTGCTTTTTCTATAATTAATTTTGCTTGGTCAGAAGTTAACTCAATCGCAACAACTTTTTCTTTTTCTAAGTTAACAATTAGTGTTCCATCCTGGTCTAATTCTTCAATTACCGAAGTTTCGATTGAAGCTTTTCCATTTTTAACTTTCGGTTTTGTTTCTTTTACCTTTTCTTTTTTAGACTTATCGTCTTCAGAATCCTCGCCTTGGTCACCTTCGTCATCACTGTTTTCATCATCAATATTTTCACCACGATAGATTGTTAATGTGTAAGCCTTAGTATTTTTACCAATCGCCCCACCATCATTATTAAAGATCGTCTGTTTACTCTCTTCCGAAGGCTCAATTGTAATTTGAATATCATTTTGTCCTTCAACAAGTGTGACAAAATGGCTAAATGACATATCATTATTAATTGCAACTTCTTCACCAGCAATTGTTAGAACTCCACCTTTTATTGCATTACCTTTAATTTCAATCGTTTCTTGCTCTTCACTTACTGTTGCATTATTTTCTGGAGAATCAATTACTAATGGCATATCAATCCATCGTAATAAGTAATCTTGAACGACCATTTTGTTATTACCTTGGTTTTGGACAACTACTTTTAAATCAGTACCAATTGCACCATATCCATAGTAACTTACGTCATCGTCTGTTTGATCATTTCTAGTGTGATCTGCGAGACCTTCTTGGTCCCAAGAACCACCCTTTACATACTTATACGTAATTTCAGTACCTTCTTGCACCTCAACTGTATATTCCCAATCAGCTGTTACTGCACCATTACGAGACATTTCCCACGCACCTGTGTTCCAGCCATTTAAGCTGTTTGGAATTGTAATTGTTTCCGAAAGTGCCGTATAACTTGGTGCATTTACTTTAAATGTTACTTCAACCATCACAATGTCTGGTGTAACAGTTACTGTATTTGATTCAACTTTGTTTCCTGCTTTGTCATAAACAGCTACTGTATATTCATACGTTTTACCGTTTTCAACATGATAGTCGCGGTATGTTGTAGATGATACATCAGATAACGTTGCAAGAATACTACCGTCTCTCAAAATTGTAATTAAGTGTGGGTCATCACTACCAACTAATTCCCAAGTTAAATTAACTTGCCCTGATTCTTGCACTGGCTGAGCAAGCTCAACTTGTTCAGCAGGAGGGTTTGTATCAATCGTATCTTGAGTTAACGTGACAGCATTAACATTCGTATAAATCCAAGTTTCACCTAAGTCAGATGATACACCGATGCGATATTCATAAGTGCCAACAGTTAGAGGCAAGAATGTACCTGTAAATACATTGTTATTACCTGCTTGACCTGTGTATACTGCATCATACGTTTTCCAATTTGCATCTTCTGCCAGCTTAACCTCAAGCTCTGCAATAATACCTTCCGCTTGACCTGCTTCAGTGGCACCACCAATCCAAAGCTCAGCTTGCGTTGAGTACGATTTAGAAAGATCCAGTGTACTATCTTCTATTTGCGTTAAATTTCCTAACCACGCAGTTGATAAATCATAATGTGGCACAACTGCATCCGTTTCGGTTTTAACAGATTCATTACCATTACTATCAATCGCCGTTACTGCATAGAAATACGTACGACCATTTTCAAGATCATTTACTGTATACGTCTTTTCTGTTGTTGTACCAATTTTCGTGTAAAGTGCTCCTTGAATATTTGATTGGTAAATCGCATATTCAGCTGCATTTCCTTCCCAAGTAAGTGTTACTGTTTTTGATCCTTCATTAGCTGTAAGAGCAGTTACTACAGCGACAGTTTCAGTTAAAGAATTAGAAATTAACATGCGCCCTGTCATTGCTGGAACAGTAATTTCAATTTCACCATTAGCAGTTACTGAACTATAGCTTGAATGTAAAGCATCTGTTAAAGATACCCCATTTGCAATGATATCTTTCACTTTCACTGTAAATGTTTGCTCATCGTTCCCTCTATTAATAGCGATTATTGCTGCTTTTTCTTCATTTGTACGAATGTACGCTAGTACATCTCCATCTGCATAAGCGTGAGTTAATTCTCCATATGCAAATAGATTTTGATTATCTTCACGCACTTTTCCAATTTCTTGGTAATGTGAAATTAAGCTTAGATCTTCGTTACCCCAAGGATACGTACGACGATCATCTGGGTCTTTAGATCCTGTAACTCCAGCTTCATCACCATAATAAATTGTCGGAGCACCTGCATAACCCATTTGAATTATAGAGGCTAACTTTAATCTTTGAACACCTAAATCATGGTCATAATTTGTATCCCACTCTGCACGTTCAAATGCATCTGAGCCATTACCAAGTAAGTAAACTGCTCTTGGTGTATCATGTGACCCCATTAAGTTCATTAATGCATAAAACGCTTCAGCTGGATAATCTTCCTGAACAGCTTTTAATTGTTGTTCCGCTTGCATTGCATTACCATTTTTTAAGTAATTCATAATTGCACGTTCAAAACGGTAGTTCATTACAGAGTCATATTGATCTCCTAGGAAATACTTTGAAGCATCATCCCAAATTTCTCCGAGAATTAAAGGCTGTTCTCCGTCTTGAAGAGTTACACCTTTGTTATAAGAATCACCTTTTAACTCTTGTCGGAACTCTCTCCAAAATTCCATGTCCACTTCATTGGCAACGTCTAAACGCCAGCCCGATCCACCGCGAGTTAACCAGCTTTTCGCTACGGAGTCTTCTTCATACATAATGTAGTTAGCAAATGCTTCGTTATTTAGTTCTGAACCATAATCAACTACATTTCCTTGAATTGACTTTATCTCTGGTAAACTATCAAATCCCCACCAAGCTTGGTAGCTATAGCGTTCTGTTGGTAGACCAACATCTATTTTTTTATTCTCAATATTAAACCAATTGTGGAAACCATAAGATGAAAAATGTTGCCCTTCACCTAGTAATTTCGTTTCAACTTGCTGTTTTGCATCTTCTTCTGATAATCCATTTTCGTTCATTAAGTCGTAAATTTGTGCCCAATATTCATAAGCACCAATCGTATCGTATTTTCCATAACGATCAAAGTATATCGAATCATCTGCTACGTGATTAAATACACCATCTAAAATTAAGTGCATTCCACGATTTTTTAACTCTTTCGTAAATGCGTCAAATTCTTCTGGCGAGCCAAACATTGGGTCAATTGCCTTAAAATCAGTCGCATCATACTTATGGTTTGAAGCAGCGTGGGCAATAGGATTTAAGTAGATTGTATTTACACCAAGAGATTGAATGTAGTTCAACTTTTGGTGTATTCCAGCGATATCTCCACCATAAAAGTCATTACTCCATTCGCCATCACCTGTATATTGCTCTGGTTTTTTCTCACCAATTCGAGGATTGTCAGGTAAACTTGACCAGCTTTCTGGCTTTTCGATTGGTTGAAAACCTCTTGCATACTCTTTATTGTCATCATTCTCAACATTTCCGTTGTAAAAACGATCAGGGAAGATTTGATAAACAACAGATTCCTTCATCCAATCTGGTGTTTTAAATGTTGGATCAAAAACAGTTAGTTGGAATAAACCTGCATTATTATCGGAAGCTTTTCCTGTTGCACCTTCCATGGCATCTTCTCCATACTCTGCGACAGCTTCATTATCACCAACGATGAATTTGTAGCCATGAACACCTTTCGCTTGTGGAGTAAAAGTTGCTTCCCAAAATTCTACCTTTCCCTTTCCTTCAACTTCCATCCATCCAGCATATTCCATGTTTATCATTGTTGAATCGCCAGAAAGATAGTTCTTCACATAAAGATTTGCTCTAGTTAAGTCATCTTTTTTCGCTTCTAATCGTAATGTAACAGTTTCACCAACAGCAATTGCTCCAAATGGTTGGCGGTATGCAGCTTGCCATGTGTCATGGAAAAGCTTGTCTTGATTGACAGCACTATCTGATCCACCTGGATTATAATCTGTTACTACTTCTTTCGTTTCGTAATTAAAAGAAATTGTAACTTCTGCATCTTCAAGTACATTTAATTTAAAGTTATCAGAAGGGTATGCCTCCGTATTTTCCCAGGCATTTCCTAATACGATTTTAAATTCATGGTTTCCTTGTGGAATAACTGTTGTAAAAGTATAAACATTATTAAAGTCATAATCTGTTAAAAGAGCAGTAGATTCTCCTGGAGACCACTCGCCACCAGCATTAATATCTGGTTGAATGTCACCTACTACTCGTGGTGTGTTTTCTGGAGATATCATTGAATAATGCGTAGAATCTGCAATCGCATTCGTCTCATCATGGTAGTAAAACGTAACTTCTGTTTCGGATTCTAATGCTAAAGTATAATTCCCACCGCTTGCACCACCAACACCATAGTTTTCATCCCATGATTCACCAATAGCAACTTTGTATTCATAGCTACCAGCGGGTAATGTACCCGTAAATGTATAAAAGTTATCTCCGATATGAGTCATTTGCGTTGCAGTAGCTGCTGGGTCCCATTCCCCTGTATGACCAAGCTCATCTTGTAAACTTCCAACTAAAACAACCTTTCTAGTTGCAGTTTCCTCTTGTTCTGTTACTGCAGTGGTAGAAACTTCTTTCGTATCGTAATTAAATTTGAATGTTATGAAAGCTGTTTCTGAAACAGATAAACTATAGTTTCCAGAGGGATATGCTTCATCCCAATTGTTTCCTAATACAATTTTAAATTGATAATCACCAGCAGGTACTTCACCAGTAAACGTGTATTCATTATCATAATTATCGTCAGTTAGAAAAGCAGAAGCGGTTTCTGGCGACCAATTGCTTTCACCTATCCCCATTGCTAATTGTAAGTCACCAACTAGCCTTGGTTGCTTTTCATCAGCTATAGCATTGTAATGCGTAGAGTCAGCAATTTGATTGGTTGTATCATTGTAATAAAAAGTAACTTCACTGTCAGCAGTTAGAGATAATGGAATGTTTCCTCCATCTCGACCATAGCTTTCATCCCAACTCCCAATGGCAACTTTATATTCATAGTCACCTTGTGGTAGAGTTCCAGTGAACTTGTAAAAACCGTTACCAAGATAGTCCATTTTAGTAACAGTTGATGCAGGATCCCAATCATTTTCGTTACCTAACTCACTTTGTAAATCACCTACAAGAACTACGTTTCTCCCTTCATCTGGCGAAGCAGATGCAAATGGAACAGACCCTGCAAACATCTGAATGATTAATGTGAAAATCATTAGAAGTGAAAGGGATTTAAGGTTTTTTCTCTTCAATGTTACTTCCTCCTTTAATATGTAGATATATTGTGAAAGCGTTTGCACAGAGTTGCAAAAAAAATTATTTTTGAACAATATAAATAGTGAAATACCAATGCAAACGCTTTCATCTATTCGCTAGATTAAGAGTATCACTTTGCACTAAAAAATTCAATATTTTATAAAAGTTTGCCAGATTATATTAAAACAAATAAAAAACGACTACTATTAAGTAATCGTTTTTTAGATTTATTTACATATATATAGATTATTTGCTTTATTGAAATAAAAATCCAAGAAGTCGTACAATATGATACAAAAATATAGCAAGTGGAAAGATTGATAGTATTTTTAACCATTTCTTCTTTGTTACCAACCCAAGTATTAACATAACTAAACCTATTACAAGAGTAAAAAAAATCATTATTACTGACATGTATTTTTTCCTCCTTTTTTGAGAGAAAAGCGCTTTAATTTTAATATTATTATGTCGATTAAAGCGCCAATTAAAAACCACCCAAAAATGTTAATTAAATACAAGATAATCATTTGAAGTGTATAGTTATCTATTTTACGAATGTAATGTGAATAATCTTCCAAAAACATTAAATGAGGGCTTGATAAGAATAATAGCAGGTTTTTGTCATCTAAACCTATGGCATTAAATATACATATCAAAATACTAAAAACCGATAGCCAAAGGCTAAACTTTTTCATTTATATCCCCCCTGAACATATTGTATATAACTCATTATTTCATTACTTCCACTTTTTCCAGATAGCTTTCCACTTAGGTTCTTTTTGAGTATCACCTCTTTGTTTCTTCCACTCGTGATAACTTCCTACCCCTATTAATAGGCTACCTGCTACTATGAGATAAATCCACCAAGGCATATTGCCCCAAAATGGCTTCGTTTGTATAAGTATTGTTAGTAATAAAACAACACTTCCAATTATAAAGTAGGACTTTAACTTCTTAGAGAAACCGTAAAATATAGCTGATAAAGACAATATCCCAATAATAAATGCATCATAAATGGTATTAGAAGCTAAAGCATCTTGGACAATAAATCCTGCTGTAATAATTAAACCGAACCACTGAATAATGTTCATTTCTTTCTCTTTTTCTTTCCATGTCTTCATTGAAAAGAAAATCAGTAACACTATCCACGGCAAAACAATAGCTTCCATTTCTAACAATTTTGGAACAGCAATATAAGAAAGTATTTTGTAATACGGTACCAATACACTTACATAAGTAATTGTTTTAACAACTTTACTACTTAAACCATCTAGTCTATTAATTTGTGAGTAAAAGTAATAAACAATAAGCATACTCGGAAGTAGTTCAACAATGATGTGCATTTCGAATTTAGCAACTAAATGATATATGAATGCTAAATAAACAAAACCAACCACGGCGAACATATCAATGAATTTTTCAGTAAACAACTTTTTATATAATTTTTGACCTATCAATGTGATTGCGAAAAATAAAACTGTATACGTTATTAATTCATGTTCTTCAGAAAAACTATAGAAGCCAGATAGCTTTTCAGCAAAGCCTATAGATATGAGTAATGGAATCAATGCAAGAAGATCGAGTTTTGCATATATCGTCATCGAAATTGTTAATATTATATAAAAGAACAGAGTAATCAGCGTAAAAGTTGTTTCTTCTATTGGACTAACAAAGTGTAATGATAAGCCAATACCTGAGAATACTAGCGAATAAAATAACACTAGTTTTGCCCAAGTTCGTAAATAGTAACTTAGTATAAAGAAAACAATACTACTTATGAAGAAAATAAAAGGAACATGGTAGAAACTGTCAGTGATAGCAAAACTGACTTTAGTTGAGTATAAAATAATCGGTAACATCGTAAGACTTACATATAAGTAGATAACTTTTAGTAACGGTTTATTAATAATAGTAAAGCAATAGATAATGATTGCACTAATGATTATTAAAAGCAATGTATTTTCAAATGTTAGAAGTGTTATAGCAAAAATTCCAAACGTATTTAGTTGCGACATAACAAAATATTCCTGCTTGTATATGCGAGATACAATAAGTAGTAAAATTGGACCAATGATAAAAAACGCAAAGCCACTATCAACGCTAAATCTGAAATTAAAGACCATTAGAGTAACATAGCCAACTGCAAAGGCAACACTACTTATATAATAAAATGCATTAATTTTAGTAAGATGGCCCATCCTGGCAGTTAAATACGTACCAATTGCGAGGTATAAAGGCACCATCAAATTCATTGTTAAAATATCATTTATTAGTAATACTAACGAGAAGCTGTAAAGGATGAGTCCTAGCCAGTTTAGTGAATTGGTAAGCTCATTTACATTTAAATTCCTCAAACCAAAACTTACACCCACACCGATTAAAGACACAAATATTAGATGCCCATGAAATGGTATCAACTTCGTGTACGACACGAAATGATCTAAAGATAATGGATACAACACTATTAAAGCGCTGTAAATGCTTAATGCGCTTATAAAATAGAAATACTCTTTCACTTTTACAAATTCAGCTGCAACTTTGAATGTGACCAATGCAAATAATAGAAGGGAAGCAATGACCACTGTCCAATATCCATATATATAAAGATTATAAATACCAACTACCATCGTTATTAATGATAGAACTAGTGATGGAAATTTAAATGCCATCGTGAGTTCCCATTGATTATAAACATAAAGAACAATATACAAAATTACTCCAAGTAATACATAACCAATTGGTGTGACATGCAAAGTTATGATTTTATCAAGTTGCCATAATAGTTGTACACCGGTCAATGTTAAAAAGAAAACTGCCGTGTAATTGAATAGTTTCTTCTTAAGGATATGCGCTAAGAAACCATAATTAAGTGATAATAGTAAGTAGCTGACCGCTAATAATAGTGTTGTATATTCATCGTAAAAAAGAATTGCTTTCCCTGTTACAAAAATGAAAGCGAATAATGAAACAAAGGCACTCGTATAGTTCAATAATTTTTTCAAATTCTCGTCTATCTGTTTATTAGCCAATCCGACAAAGAGAAAACCAAAAGATGAAAGTAATGCTAAGTCAAACACTTGTAATGCTGTGTTCTCAATGACCATATATGCACCATAAATAAAGAGTACCGTAAAAACATAATGGTTTTCATGACGTTTACTTGAAAATAAAACAAATAAGTAGATCATTGCAGTCAAGATTACATTTATTCCAAAAAAGGCATCTTCATTATAAAATACCGTAAAAAGTAATAATGTACTCAACGCTAAATTTCCCTGTGCGTATAAAGGTAAGTCCTTTGCGAAAATATTTTTCTTGTCTTTCAGCTTACGATGAACTACTAGTAAAACTACATTAAATAAAAGAACTGAAATATAAAATATATCTTTACTTGGATAAAAGCTTGCAATGAAGAAAGCTACAGTTAAACTTAAGGAAATATAACTTAGCCATACATAAAAACGAGATTGTGTACTCATTCCATGTTTAAAATATACGGGCAAAGTAACCCCTAATCCTATAGCTAGATATAAATACTTTCCTGCCCCAGCAAGTGAGAACCAATGTCCAAATAATTCAAAATAACCTGCACTTATGATGGTAATTGGTATAAATAAACTACCTAATGTTAAAAAAGCAAAAGCTGTTTTGGCAATTTTTAATTTTTTTCCAGTGAATAAATGCAGACTATAAAATAATCCAGAAACAAAACCAATACTTAACGTTTTTAATAATGGTGTCATTTCATCCCAATTGTTAGTCGCTAAAACTAAACCACCTAATAATAGTAGCAAAGTACCTAAAACTAACATCCACGTAATATTTCTCTCTCTTATTTGTTCAGGGGTTTTTATTTTCGTTTGGAGCTTCTTGTATTGTTCTTCTTCTAGCGCTTTCCGTCTTAGAATCATTTCCCTCTCTTTTTGAACAACACTTGCTCTTGCCTTTTCTTCTCCTTCAATTTCTACTCTCTTACGCTCAGAATAATAAGTAGAATATCTACTTAACAACGATTCTTTTTCAACTTCCGAAATGTAATTGTTAGATTCTAACTTTAAGATTTCTTCTTCAAAAATCTGTTTCCTAATATGTTTCGAGTACATTATAAACCTCCTTTTTAAAAAAATTTAATAAATTAAAAATCGCCCTCTAATAAATTGTCCATAGTCTCTATAAATGTTTCAAAATTCGTTAAAGTACTTGTAAAACTCTTATGAAGATTTTGAAACGATAAGTTTAACGTTTTTATGGAAAGACTGGATTTGCTATTATGGAGATTATCTATTTCATCTTCTAATACTTGTAAACTATTAATCAAATCCTTTAATTGCTCTCCACCTTTTGCAGGAAAATCTGGGTGTAAACCTATGTCTAATAATATATTTCTAGTTTCTTTCACGTTGTTTAATATACTTTCGGTATCTGAGTTAGTGAACTTTACAGCATCTCTACTAGTAAGCCATTCCTGTTCAAATGTTTGGAGTATGTATTGTATGCGCTCTTTAGTTAAACCTTCTTTTATAAATCTGATTTCATTTCTTTTAAGTTGCTTAAGATTTGTATTATGAATTTCTACGATTACAGCATCCGCTTCATACGTATAACTTTTATTAAAACTAAGGAATGAGAACGGGAACACCATTGTCATAAAAATAAGCAAAAAAGCTACTAAACTAGCCACACTAATTAATACTAATATCATTTTTTTCTTCATTTTATATCATCCTTAATTAATTTTTGTGATACTAGAGTTTGTTTGTATATCTTTTTTACAACGATCTTCTCTATTCATCCATAGTCCCTTTTACCAACTCATTAAAACGAAACATTATCTTCTCTTTATCAAATGAGCTATACCAACGAAAATCTTCTTTATCTAAAATACGGTAATGATGGCTAATTAAGTTTTGTTGTAAGCGATAATTCCCTTTCATCTCAATTTCTTTCCACCAAACTTTTCCACCTAACGTTTTATCTTTTGGTGAACCATTACTATTGTTAGAAATTAATTGGACAAATTCTACAGGATTATCTCCAATGATTGCATTCAAAAGTTTACTTCGATTAAATAATAAACAAAAAGCAACAACAGTCGTCCAATTGGCGTATGTTCTTCCCTTTTCGATTTGCACTAGAGTTTTTTTTGAAATTCCTAAAATTTCACCCATTTTATCTTGTGAGATATTTTGTTCTGTTCTCACTAGCTTCATATTTTCTGATATTAACTTAATAAATGTCCCTTTATTCATATGTAACCTTTCCTCCTTTATGTGTAATTTTACACTAATAGGTAACTTATGTAAATATAAAAATATTTTTCCACAAAAAAACACTCCTTCGCGTGAAGAAATGTTTTTTTTCGGCAACCACTATCCATTTTTTCTTTTTTCTCTTGCTGCTTTCTTACGTGCTTTTTTACTCATGTTTGCTTCTGAACCAAATTCTGTATCTGCTTTTCCACCTGATTGTGATTGGTTGCGATTATCATTTCGATTTGTCATTCGGTTTCCTCCTTTCAATTTTTAGATTGAAAAGCCATATGCCACCGAAAACTAAAGATGTTACTAAAACAGAAGAGCAACATTCAGTAGCTACTTTTAGTATCGTCTAACAAAGAATTAGATATTCCTTTAATAGTAATTTACAAGAAAAAAATCTACCTAGATAAGTAGATTTTTATTAATGAGGAACTATTTAATTGTTATTGTAATTTTATTTGTCGCTAATCCAAGTCTATCGCGTAATTCATCTGAAACTGTAAATGTTATGACGTCGCCTTTCTCCAAATTATCAAATACATACAAGACACTATCAACAATTGTTCCAGAACCATGATGTACTGCATCTGCTTTTTCATTAAGTTCGAATATATGATCCAGATAATTTCCACTTATTTTACTTTTTTCAATATATTCAATTGGAACTAAGAAAAATGGTTTCTGTTTTTCAGAAAGTGTAATGGAAACTTCACCAGCATTTGCAGTTATATTACCGTCATTTGGTATTACCTCGTTATTTACTACTAACATATACGTCCAATGATCTGACGATAGTTGTGTAAGTTCTTTCTCTGACATCATTGCAACAGCTTTTTCTGCAAACTTTTTATAGAAATCTAATTCTTCTTTCATGTAATTTTCGTGTACTTTTAAATTATCTATTTCATTTTGCATTTCAATTAATTCTTCATCCTTATGCGCAAGTTCTTCATTTAAGTCTTCTAGCTCCTTTTCGAGCGTTTTTGTATCAGTTTGATCAAGTTGGTCCTGTTGTGGTTGGGATTCTTCATTATGTTTTGTATCATTGCAAGCCGCTACTATAAAGACAAATGAGATAAGCAATAAAAATAAACCTAATTTTTTCAAGGTATCATCTCCTCAATTAAAAAAGTGTATAAAATTTATCCTATTTATTTGACGCATCAAACTTGAAATTCGTTGCAAATTTTTCCAGTTTTCTACGAAAGAAAAAAGCGTATATGAATTAATCATATACGCTTCACAATATTTACTATGAATTACTTACTTCTTTTATGACTGCAACAACTAACTCAGCTGTTTTTTCTAATTCTTCTATTGGCATACGCTCATTTGTCGTATGAATTTCTTCATAACCTACTGCAAGGTTTACTGTTGGTACACCGTGTCCTGCAATTACGTTGGCATCACTTCCGCCACCACTATGTAATAATCTTGCAGGTCTACCTATATTAGCAACTGCTTTCTTAGCAACTTCTACGACATGGTCACCTTCAGCAAATTTAAACCCAGGATACATCACTTTCACTTCAACGTCTGCTTTCGTTCCCATACTTTGCGCCGTTTGTTCAAAAGCATCTTTCATCTTTTGTACTTGCGCTTCCATCTTTTCAGGTATTAAAGAACGTGCTTCGGCTAAAATGCTCACATGATCGCAGACGATGTTCGTTTGTGTACCACCTTCAAAGCGACCGATATTTGCAGTCGTTTCTTCATCAATTCGTCCTAGTGGCATTTTCGAAATTGCTTTTGCAGCTACCGTAATTGCAGATATTCCTTTTTCAGGAGCTACGCCAGCGTGGGCTGTTTTGCCATGAACAGTAGCGATTACTTTCGCTTGTGTTGGAGCAGCGGTAATAATGTCACCAACTTTTCCATCACTATCTAATGCATAGCCGAATTTAGCAGTAATTTTAGAAGGATCTAGCGCTTTTGCACCTACTAAACCTGACTCTTCACCTACTGTAATGATAAATTCAATTTTTCCATGAGCAATGTTTTGTTCTTTTAAAACTTTAATTGCTTCAAGCATTGCAGCTAAACCGGCTTTATCGTCAGCCCCTAAAATTGTCGTGCCATCAGTAACAATATAACCATCTTTTATGGAAGGTTTGATACCGTTACCAGGAACTACTGTATCCATATGGGAAGTAAAGTAGATTGTGTCTACTCCTTCTTTTGTACCTTCTAGTGTACAAATTAAGTTCCCAGCACCATGTCCTGTTACATCCATCGTATCATCTTCAAATACATGTACACCTAGGTCAGTAAATTTTTTAGTTAAAACTTTTGCTATTTCCGCTTCATGTTTCGTTTCAGAATCAACTTGAACTAACTCAAGAAATTCATTAACGATACGATCTTTGTTGATCATTATTAGCACTCCTTTTTTACAGTGGGATATTCCCGTGTTTCTTCTTCGGTCTGTCTTCTTTTTTGTTTCGCAGCATTTCAAGTCCTTGAATAATTTTTATTCTTGTCTCTCGTGGATCAATGACGTCATCGACCATTCCACCAGCTGCAGCAACGTAAGGGTTTGCAAACTTCTCACGATATTCTTCAATTTTCTCTTGGCGCGTTTGTTCTGGGTTGTCACTCTCAGCAATTTCTTTAGCAAAAATAATATTTGCTGCTCCTTGAGGACCCATTACAGCAATTTCAGCATTCGGCCAAGCGAACACTAAATCAGCACCAATTGATTTACTATTCAATGCCACATACGCACCGCCATATGCTTTTCTCGTAATTACTGTAAGTTTCGGTACAGTTGCTTCTGAGTATGCATATAAAATTTTAGCACCATGACGTATAATACCACCATGTTCTTGTTTAATACCAGGGAAAAAGCCTGTCACATCTTCAAAAGTAATTAAAGGAATGTTAAATGAATCACAGAAACGGATGAAACGTGAAAGTTTGTCCGATGAATTAATATCTAATCCGCCAGCCATTACTTTTGGTTGGTTACATATTAAACCGACAACTTCTCCTTTAACTCTGGCAAATCCAATAACGATATTTTTAGCGAAGTCTTCTTGCACTTCCATAAATGAATCTTTATCAACTACCTCACGGATGACATTGCGCACATCATATGGACGTAAACCATCAACAGGCACAACTTCCGTTAAATCTGGGCGGTAATCATCTTCATCATTATCGATAATTGGCGCTTTTTCTTCATTATTTTGTGGTAAATAACTAATTAACTTACGTACTTCTTTCAATACTTCTTCTTCAGACTCCGCAGTAAAGTGTGCGTTTCCACTAATTGAACTATGTACTTTCGCTCCTCCTAAATCTTCAGAGGATATTTTCTCACCTGTTACTGTCTCAATAACTTTTGGTCCAGTGATAAACATTTGACTCGTCTTTTCAACCATGAAAACGAAATCTGTAATAGCTGGAGAATAAACTGCTCCTCCTGCACATGGCCCCATAATAACCGAAATTTGCGGGATTACACCAGAATAGATTGAGTTTCGGTAAAAAATATGACCATAACCATCAAGTGAAAGAACACCTTCTTGTATTCTCGCTCCTCCAGAATCATTTAAGCCAATAAAAGGCGCACCATTTTTTGCGGCTAGATCCATAACATTGGCAATTTTTTGTGCATGCATTTCTCCAAGCGCACCGCCAAATACCGTAAAATCTTGTGCAAATAAGTAAACAGGACGACCATTTACTTTTCCATAACCTGTTACAACACCCTCACCAGGTGCTTTTTTGCCTTGGAGTCCGAAATCATTGCAACGATGTTCGATAAATGGGTTTAATTCAACGAAAGTCCCTTTATCTAATAAGAGATCTATACGTTCTCGAGCTGTTAGCTTCCCTTTTTCATGTTGCTTATCAATGCGGTCGTCACCGCCACCTTGTTCCACTTCACGACGTTTATCATATAAACCATAAATATCATCAAAAATATCCATTAGTTCTCCTCCTTTTTCCCGCTCTTTTCACATAGCTCATAAAGAACGCCCCCAGAGGATTTTGGATGTAGGAAAGCAATATTTGCTCCGCCTGCACCAATTTTTGGCTCATCATGAATCATGTTGATGCCACTTTCCTTTAAATAAGCAATGCGGTCTTCGATTTGGTCAACACCTAATGCGACATGGTGAATACCTTCACCACGCTTTTCGATAAATGTTGCGATTGGGCTTTCTTGCGATAGTGGTTCAAGTAATTCAAGACGAGATTCGCCAATTCGTAAAAAAGCTACTTTTACTTGTTCGCTAGTTACCTCTTCAATTTGTTCTAGCTTTAATTTTAACGTATTCACATAAAAAGGTAATGCTTCTTCAATTGATTTAACTGCAATTCCAATATGGTCAATCTTTTTTGGCTCTTCCCAATGGCTTTCAGACTTATTGTATAAGCCGTTAATGTAAACTGCAATTTCATCTGTCGGAGTTCCAGGTGTAAATACCTTTCTAATCCCCTTTTCCTCTAAGAACGGAATGTCCTCCCAAGGAATTACTCCACCACCAATAACAATAATATCCGACGCATCACGCTCTTCTAGCAAGCGGACTACTTCTGGAAATAATTCGTTATGTGCACCAGATAAACAAGATAAACCGATGACATCAACATCTTCTTGAATTGCTGAAGCTACGATTTGTTCTGGTGTTTGCCTTAATCCTGTATAAATGACTTCCATACCACTATCTCTTAAAGATTGTGCAATTATTAGTGCACCTCTATCATGACCATCAAGCCCAGGCTTGGCTACTAATACTCTTATTTTCTTTGGCATATTCATTCCCCCATTATACTCCTTGGTACTCTCCGAATTGTTGTCTGAGGACACCACAAATTTCACCTATTGTACAATATTTTTTAACACAATCAATGATATACGGCATTAAATTTTCAGATCCTTTTGCTGCAGCTTCTAACGCTTGTAGCGCAGAACTAACTTCCTCGTTATTTCTTTTCTCTTTTAATAGTAGAAGTTTCTCTGTTTGCTTCTCACCAAGTGAAGGATCAACACGAAGCAACTCTGGTTGCGGCTCATTCTCCATTTTAAATGAGTTCATCCCGACGACAATTTCTTCTCCACTTTCAATTGCTTTTTGCGTTTCATAAGCAGCATGTTGAATTTCTCTTTGCATGAATCCAGCTTCGATTGCTGCCACAGCACCGCCTAAGTCTTCAATTTTATTTAAGTAATCATTTACTTTCTTTTCGATTTCATCAGTTAATGCTTCGACATAGTATGACCCACCTAGCGGATCGACTGTATCAGCTACCCCGCTTTCATTGGCAATAATCTGTTGTGTTCGAAGGGCAATACGTGCTGATTCCTCTGTCGGTAATGCTAGCGCTTCATCTCGTGAATTAGTGTGTAAGCTTTGCGTTCCACCTAGAACAGCTGATAATGCCTGCATCGCGACACGGACAATGTTATTATCTGGTTGCTGCGCTGTTAGCGTAGAGCCTCCAGTTTGCGTGTGGAATCGAAGTTGCCAGCTTTTCTCGTCTTTTGCTCCAAATTTTTCTTTCATAATTTTTGCCCAAATTCTTCTTGCAGCGCGGAATTTCGCAACTTCTTCAAAGAATTGATTATGTGCATTAAAGAAAAATGCTAGTCTTGGTGCAAATTTATCGATAGATAATCCTGCTTGTAAAGCCGCTTCAACATATGCAACACCATTAGCGATAGTAAATGCTAGTTCTTGCGCTGCCGTAGAGCCAGCTTCGCGAATATGATAGCCAGAAATACTAATCGTATTCCATTTTGGTACTTCTTGCGCGCAATAGGCAAATATATCTGTTATTAATCGCATTGAAGGTTTTGGCGGGAAAATATATGTACCTCTAGCAATATACTCTTTTAAAATATCATTTTGAATTGTTCCTGAAATTTTATCTTTCGAAACACCTTGTTTTTCACCTACAGCAATATACATTGCTAATAAGACTGCAGCCGGTGCGTTAATTGTCATTGAAGTTGAAACTTTATCTAACGGAATTTCTTTTAAAAGCGCTTCCATATCTTCGAGTGAGTCAATCGCAACCCCAACTTTACCAACTTCTCCTTTTGCCATACTATCATCTGAGTCATAGCCAATTTGTGTTGGTAAATCGAAAGCAACCGAAAGACCTGTTTGCCCCTGTTCTAATAAGTAGCGAAATCTTTTATTTGTCTCTTCTGCTGATCCGAAGCCTGCATACTGTCTCATCGTCCAATTTCTTGCACGATACATCGTTGGACGAATCCCTCTTGTATAAGGGTATTGCCCAGGAAATCCTAACTGTTCCATATAAGTTTCATCGACATTGTCAGGAGTGTAAAGACGCTCAACTGGAATTTCTGAACTAGTCGTAAATTGTGCTTTCTTTTCTGGATATTTTTCAATTAGTTTGTTTGTGTTTTCTAGCCACTCTTCATACTGCTTTTGAAAGTTTTCATCCTTTTTCATCATGCTGACCTCCAAATTTCTCTTCTTCCTATCACTTAATGTATTTCTTTGTCGAATGCTGATTTTCCTGCTTTTTCTTCCTTAATTTCAATTGTAACGATGATTCCTTGTCTTTACCAGTTGTTCATTCAGAAAATTCGCGATAAAATATATTTATTGGTTCTTTAGGAGGGATATATATGTCAGGAAAAACGATGAAGATTTTTGTTTACATTATGATTGCAACAATGTTAATTTCTACATTATTAATGGGTCTTGGAAGCATGTCATTCTTCTAAAAAAAATTAGACAAGCTGGCAGTGAGTTTTATTCTCATGCCAGCTTGTTTTATTTTATAGCCCCATATTTCTTTCCTAACTCCCAAAAGTTATCTTCAGAATGAGTAATTACTACTTTTGTTCCTAAACGGATGTGATCATAAAGATATTGCACATCTTCTTCATACATTCTTACGCACCCTTGCGTTACGTATTTACCTATGAAGGCTGGATTATTATTACCATGAATGCCAAATATCCTGCCATCCGTTCCTTTCGCATCAAATCCAATCCATCTTGTACCTAACGGGTTTTCCTTAGCTCCACCTGGTATATCTTTCTTTCTATAATACGGATTTTTTGCTTTCACTGTAATCGTAAATTTTCCTTCAGGAGTTAAGTCCACCGCGACACCAGTAGAAACTTTAAAAACATTTTTTATCTTTCCATCATCAATAAATGCTAACTCATTTGACGTTTTGTTGACAATAATAAACGGGTCTCCAACCATTGGGTTTTCCCCTATAGGCCAAATTGGCGAGACAAGTGTAAGGGCAATGAACAAATGAAATACTTTGCTAAATAACATCGTCAGTCACCTCTACTAGTTATTTTGCACGATTACACTGTTCTTATGATTTATTTATAGAAAGTTGAAAATTATATTGTTAAAGCAAATGAAACAGAAAAATGAATACTTAAAAGAAATTAGTGACGAAATGAGATAATAAAAGTAATCAAAACAACATTTATGTGAAAAAGAAAACAGATACCGCCTAGGCGATATCTGTTTTTGCTAATTTTCGCTTACTTATTCACAATATTCATCAAAAGCAGCTTGTAGTTTTCTTACAACGTCCATTCCTTCATAGCCTTCAATTTCGTGACGTTCAACCATTGTTTTAATTTCGCCATCTTTAAGTAAAGCAAAAGAAGGGGAAGATGGTGCGTATCCTTTGAAGTATTCACGAGCTTTCGCTGTTGCTTCTTTATCTTGGCCAGCAAACACTGTAACAAGTTGATCTGGCTTTTTATCATGATTCACGGCATAAGCAGCTGCAGGTCTCGCAATTCCACCAGCACAACCACATACAGAGTTAACTAAAACAAGTGTTGTTCCCTTTTTTGCAAATGCATTTTCTACTTCTTCAGCTGTTTTTAATTGAGTAAAGCCTCCAGCCTCAGCTTCTTGGCGAGCGACTTGGACGACATCTGTAAAAAGATTAAAATTCATGTGATAACTTCCTTTCTTTACTTCTTCTTTTCTATTTTACCTATATATTTGCGAAATGCAAAAAGTATGTTTTCTAACTACATAAATTTTTTTAAAAAAATTTAAAAAATATGTTTAGTTATTAAAACTAAAAGGGTATAGAAATATGTACATGGATGTGAGCGTGGTGAACTTACATTCATGTCAAGGTGTTGCATTGGGACATCGGCTTAGTAAGCCAAAAATTTTCTATATTCTCTTACCTCATATTTTTTTAAAAAATATGTTTAAGTATTAAAACTAGAGGGTATAGAAATATGTACATGGATGTGAGCGTGGTGAACTTACATTCATGTATCTGCGGCCTTTCTTGATTGTGTTGTTAAGATACCACAATCAACCCCTTTCTCATATGTGATATTACTAGAAAAGAGAAGTAATTATTACTCATCCTTCCAACAGCAAAAACCCACTCATACGAGTGGGTTTTTGCATTTTCTCTTTTTCTTAATAAATTGAAATTGTATCTTTATTCATACCTTCTAAAATTGCTTTAACACGCGCTAAGAACTTCCCACAGATTAATCCATCTAATACGCGGTGATCTAAAGATAAACATAAGTTTACCATGTCACGAGGTCCAAACATTCCATTTTCTAAGTACACTGGCTTTTTCACAATTGATTCTACTTGAAGAATAGCTGCTTGTGGGTAGTTAATAATTCCCATTGATGCAACTGATCCAAAGGAACCAGTGTTATTAACAGTAAACGTACCACCTTGCATATCGTCAGCCGCTAATTTACCAGTACGTACTTTAAGTGCTAAATCATTCACATCGCGAGCAATACCTTTTATGCTCTTCTCGTCCGCATGTTTAATAACAGGAACATATAAAGAGTCCTCAGTAGCTGCAGCCATTGAGATATTGATATCTTTCTTTTGAATGATTTTATCCCCTTGCCAAGTAGAGTTGATTTGAGGATATTCTTTTAATGCTTCAACAATTGCTTTAATAAAGAATGGTAGGAAAGTAATGTTGTATCCTTCCTTCTTCTTAAAGTCGCCTTTAATTGTATTTCGGTATGCAACTAAATCCGTTACGTCTACTTCAATCATCATCCAAGCATGTGGAATTTCATGTTTACTACGTAACATGTTGCTCGCAATTGCTTTACGTACGTTTGTAACAGGGATTTCAACATCACCAGGCATTGTCGGCACGTTAACTGGTTGTGCTTTAGGTGCTGATGGTGCAGGTGCTTGAGTCGTCTCAGGTTGACTTGATGAAGCTGCTTGACTAGCAGGTTTTGCGTCTCCAGCTTTCGGGATATTTCCGCTTTCAATGACAGCTAAAATATCTTTACGTGTAATACGTCCACCTTTACCTGAACCATTTACTTGTTCTAAGTCAATATCGTTTTCTTGTGCCATACGTAATACTGCTGGAGAATATCTTCGTTTCATTGAATCATCTCCAGATGCAGCAGGAACATTCGTTGCCTCTTCTTTAGAAGCAGGTTTTGTTGCAGGAGTTGCTTCCGCAGATCCTCCACCTTCACCTTCTGTTTCAATCACACAGACAAGTTCTCCGACAGCTAGCGTTTCACCTTCACCTGCAATGATTTCTTTAACAACCCCTGTGAAAGAGGATGGAATTTCAGCATTTACTTTATCTGTTGTTACTTCAGCTAATGGATCATATTTTTTTACAGTATCTCCAACTTGAACGAGCCATTTACCAATCGTTCCTTCGGTAACACTCTCACCAAGCTGTGGCATTGTAATATTTTCAAGCCCCATTCGTTAAACCTCCTCTGAATTGACTAAATGAAGAAAATTAAAATTCAGCTAATTCGCGAATTGCATTCTCAACTTTTTCCGGATTGATCATGAAGAATTTCTCCATCGTTGGAGCATAAGGCATTGCCGGAACATCAGGACCTGCTAAACGCTTAATCGGCGCGTCAAGGTCAAATAGACAGTTTTCACCGATAATCGCAGAAACTTCTCCGATAATACTTCCTTCTAAGTTATCTTCTGTTACTAATAAGACTTTCCCTGTCTTTTTAGCTGCTTCAATAATTGCCTCTTTATCTAACGGATAAATTGTACGTAAATCTAAAATGTGTGTTGAAATACCTTCTTTTTCAAGCTTTTCCGCAGCTTGTAGAGCAAAGTGAACTGCAAGACCGTATGTAATTACAGTTACATCTTCACCTTCACGTTTTACATCAGCTTTCCCAATTGGTAACACATAATCATCCGTTGACACTTCACCTTTAATTAGACGATAAGCTCTTTTATGCTCAAAGAATAAAACTGGATCTTCGTCACGAATTGCAGCTTTTAATAATCCTTTTGCTTCATATGGCGTTGAAGGCATAACAATTTTTAATCCTGGTTGGTTAGCAAAAACTGCTTCAACTGATTGTGAGTGATATAATGCACCGTGGACACCACCACCATAAGGTGCACGGATTGTAATCGGACAAGTCCAATCATTATTTGAACGGTAACGGATACGTGCTGCTTCAGAAATAATTTGGTTAACTGCTGGCATGATAAAATCAGCAAATTGCATTTCAGCAATTGGACGCATGCCGTACATTGCAGCTCCAATACCAACACCAGCAATTGCTGACTCAGCTAAAGGAGCATCAATTACACGTTCTTCACCAAATTGTGCATAAAGACCGTCTGTAGCACGGAAAACTCCACCACGTTTACCAACGTCTTCTCCTACTACAAATACTTTTTCATCGCGTTCCATTTCTTCTTTCATAGCTAATGTTATCGCTTCGATATAAGACATTACTGGCATTTCGTTTTCCCCCTATTCTGCATAAACGTGCTTCATTGCACTTTCAGCTTCTGCGTATGGTGCATTTTCTGCATAGTCAGTAGCTTCATCAACTTCCTTTGCAATGCGTTCATTAATTTCATTTTCTTTTTCTTCAGTTAATACTCCAACTTCTCGTAAGTAAGTAGCAAATGTAAAGATAGAATCTTTCGCTTTTGCTTCAGCAACTTCTTCTTTAGAACGATATACACTGTCGTCATCATCACTTGAGTGAGGCGTTAAACGATACGATACAGTCTCAATTAAAGTTGGACCTTCGCCATTACGTCCACGTTCAGCAGCTGCTTTAACTGCTTCATAGACAGCAAGTGGGTCATTTCCATCAATAGAGAATCCAGGCATGCCATAACCAATTGCACGGTCAGCTACACTCTTACAAGCTAGTTGTTTTTCGACTGGAATTGAGATTGCATATTTATTATTTTCACACATGAAAATTACTGGTAATTTATGTACTCCAGCAAAGTTTGCACCCTCATGGAAGTCTCCTTGGTTAGAAGAACCTTCACCGAATGTAACAAATGTAACTAAGTCTTTCTTTTCCATTTTCCCACCAAGTGCAATTCCTACTGCATGTGGTACTTGTGTTGTAACTGGAGAAGATCCTGTTACAATGCGGTTTTTCTTTTGACCGAAGTGACCAGGCATTTGACGACCACCAGAGTTAGGGTCTTCTGCTTTTGCAAATCCTGAAAGCATTAAATCTTTAGCAGTCATTCCGAACGTTAATACAACGCCCATGTCGCGGTAATACGGTAATACATAATCTTTTTCACGATCTAATGCAAAGGCAGCTCCAACTTGGGCAGCTTCTTGACCTTGGCAAGAAATAACGAAAGGAATCTTACCTGCACGATTTAGTAACCACATGCGCTCGTCAATTTTTCTAGCCATTAACATTGTTTCATACATTTTTAACACTTGCTCATCAGATAAACCTAATGTTTTGTGACGATTTTCCGTCATAACATTACCTCCCTTTTCTACTTAAAAATACAATCTATATTATGAATGAATTGCCTTGCCATCAACAGCAAGAGCAGCTTCACCAATTGCTTCAGCTAACGTTGGGTGAGGGTGAATCGTATGCGCAATTTCCCAAGGAGTTGCGTCTAATACTCTCGCAAGCCCAGCTTCAGAGATCATGTCTGTGACATGTGGCCCAATCATGTGAACACCTAGTAAATCATCTGTTTCCTCATCAACAACTAATTTTACAAAACCGTCAGACTCACCATAAACGAGTGCTTTACCAATTGCACGGAAAGCAAATTTTCCAGTTTTCACTTTGAAACCTGCTTCTTTCGCTTCATGTTCACGATATCCAACACTTGCAATTTCAGGTGCACTATAAACACAAGCGGAAATCATTTTGTAATCAATTGGGTCTGGATTTTGGTCTGCCATATGCTCAACTGCCACCATTCCTTCGTGAGAAGCAACATGTGCTAATTGCATACCACCGATTACATCACCAATAGCGTATATATGCGAATCGCCTGTTTGGTAGAATTCATTTGTCTGAATAACACCACGTTCAACTTTAACACTTGTATTTTGTAAGCCAATGTCCTCAACATTCGCTTGACGGCCTACGGATACTAACATTTTGTCAGCAGTAAATGTTTTTTCTTCACCTTTATGCTCTGCGTTAATAGAAACGCCAGTATCTTTCTTAATTGTCTCTGGAAGAACTTTCGCACCAGTAACAACTTTAACGCCCTTTTTCTTTAATAAGCGCTGCATTTCTTTCGAAACATCGATGTCTTCAGTAGGTAAAATACGGTCAGCATATTCTAATACCGTCACTTCTAAACCAAAATCTACGAACATAGAAGCCCATTCAATTCCGATTACACCGCCACCAACGATGATAAATGAATTTGGAAGTTCTTCAATGTTTAACGCTTCGTCAGAAGTCAGAACTAGTTCGCCATCAATTTCTAATCCAGGTAGCGTACGAGGACGAGATCCTGTTGCGATTAGTACATTTTTAGGTACAAGCATTTCATTTTCTTCACCATTTGCGAATTCAACAGATATAGTACCTGGTGTAGGTGAAAAAATGCTTGGTCCTAAAATTCGACCATAACCTTCGAATACATCAATTTTCCCTTTTTTCATTAAGTGCTGTACACCTTTGTGCAGTTGGTCAACAATGCTGCGTTTACGTTCTTGCACTTTTAAGAAGTCTAAAACTACTTCTTTTGCCATTACACCGAATTCTTCTCCTCGTTTCGCTGTAGCAAATACTTCAGCACTTCTAAGTAGCGCCTTACTTGGAATACATCCTCGGTGTAAACAAGTCCCACCAAGTTCTCCTTTTTCAACTACAGCTACTTTAAGTCCTAATTGTGAGGCACGGATTGCAGCAACATATCCACCAGTACCCGCACCAAGTATGACTAGATCATATTCTTTAGCCATGATGACAACTCCTTCTAGTTAATTTACAGGAATTTCTTTACTTGAAAATGATTTTTCGTTTGGATAGACCTTTGCTTTTTCTTCTCCAGTTAGAACGCGAAGTCCTCCTTCAGCAAGTGCTTGAAGTTCGTTTTCTCCTGGTTGAACAATTACATCAGCTATCCAATCGACTCGATCTGAAATCGTCTTAACGAATTCTTTCCCGTATGCTAATCCACCTGTAATTATAATCGCATCAACATTTCCTTTTAGTACAGTTGCAGCCGAACCAATCTCTTTGGCAATTTGATAAGACATAGAATCATAAACGATTTTCGCTTTTTCATCGCCATCTTCTATCATCTTTTCTACCTTCACCGCATCATTTGTACCTAAATAAGCAACTAGTCCTGCGTTACCTACTAGCTTTTTCATTACTTCATCTCTGTAATACTCACCTGAGAAGCACATCGAAACTAAATCACCAATCGGAACAGTCCCTGCACGTTCAGGAGAAAATGGGCCTTCACCGTGTAAACCATTATTTACATCGACTACTCGGCCATTGTTATGAACACCTACTGTGATACCACCACCCATATGGGTAACAATAAAACGGCATTCGTGATAATTTTTATTTAACGATTTTGCAACACGTCTTGCTACAGCCTTTTGGTTTAATGCGTGAAAAATACTTTTTCTTTCAATTTCAGGCACTCCAGAAAACCTAGCAATTTGATCCATTTCATCAACAACTACAGGGTCGACAATGAAAGATGGAATATGAAGGCCTTGGGCAATTTCATAAGCTATTATTCCACCTAAGTTCGATGCATGTTCACCTGAATAACCATTTCGCAGGTCCGTTAGCATGTCATCATTTACTTCATAAGTTCCACCTTCAATTGGTCTCAAAAGACCACCACGACCTACTACAGCACTAAGTTTAGTAATGTTTATTCCTTCATGATCTAAAGCTTCCAATATTGTGTTTTTTCTAAACTCATATTGTTCAATAATTGAATTAAAAGCGTTAATTTCATTTGTATCATGTCTTAATGTTTTTTCGAAAACACACCGTTCATTATCAAAGACACCTATTTTTGTTGAAGTTGAACCTGGGTTTAAGACAAGTATGCGATATTCTTTAGGATGCAAGATTCAAACCTCCAAACGTTTATTTTTTTAGCGGCGGTGACCTAAAATGTGACGACCGTTTTGTAAGAATGTGCTACGAGATTTACGCATTGTTTCAATGCGCTCTTCAGCCATACGGTCAGCAGCCACATATGTAGGGATACCATCGCGTTTTGAAATTTCAATTACTTTTGCTACATTATCATAAATTAGTTCTACTTTTTTCATTGCACGTTCTGCATTGTAACCATAAAGCTCGTCAGCAACGTTAATTACTCCACCAGCATTGATTACATAATCCGGCGCGTATACGATACCCATTTCATGAATTAAATCACCATGTTTTGTATCTTTTAATTGGTTATTTGCTGCACCAGCAATTACTTTTGCTTTTAATTGTGGAATAGTATCGTCGTTAACTGTTGCACCAAGGGCACATGGTGCATAGATGTCACAATCAACACTATAAATATCATTAATATCAACAGCTTTAGCACCGAACTCTTCTACAGCACGATTTACTGCTTCTTTATTAATATCTGTAACGATAAGCTTTGCTCCTTCTTCATGTAAATGGCGGCAAAGGTTATACGCAACATTACCTACTCCTTGAACAGCAATTACTTTTCCTTCTAGTGAATCTGTACCAAATGCTTCTTTTGCTGCCGCTTTCATTCCACGATAAACGCCAAAAGCAGTTACAGGAGAAGGGTTTCCAGATGAACCAAATGCAGGTGATACACCTGTTACATATTGTGTTTCTTCATGAATTAAATCCATATCAGCTACAGTTGTACCTACGTCCTCAGCAGTAATATAACGACCATTTAACCCTTGAATATAACGTCCAAATGCACGGAATAAAGCCTCATTTTTATCTTTACGTGGATCACCAATAATTACAGTTTTCCCTCCACCTAAGTTTAAACCAGCAGCTGCATTTTTATATGTCATACCTTTTGCTAAACGAAGTGCATCTTCAAATGCTGCAGCTTCAGACTCATACGTCCACATTCTCGTACCACCTAAAGCTGGTCCTAGCGTTGTATCATGAATTGCAATAATTGCTTTTAGACCAGATTCCTTATCTTGACAAACTACAACTTGCTCATAATCATAAGTCTCCATGTATTTAAATAATTCCATTTTAAAAATCCTCCCTATAATCCTTTATATTTAATTTGCAGAACATACTGCTAAAATTAACGAATTTAACTTACTTTCTGCTGAATCTGAACGTGATGTTAATACAATTGGGGCTTTAGCTCCAGCAATTACAGCACCTACTTTTGCATTTGCAAAATATATAAGTGATTTGTATAACACATTACCAACTTCAATTGTAGGTACTAACAAAATATCAGCTTTTCCTGCTACGTCACTAGTAATGCCTTTATGCTTTGCAGCTTCTAAGGAAACCGCATTATCAAGTGCAAGTGGACCATCGACGATACAATCTTTCAATTGCCCTCTTTGGTTCATTTGTGTAAGCGCAGCAGCATCTAAAGTAGCTTGCATATCTGGATTAACAACTTCAACAGCAGCTATTGGAGCAACTTTTGGCGTTTCAATCCCGATTGCTCTCGCAATTTGCACTGCATTTTTTGTAATTTGAACTTTCTGCTTCAAATCAGGGGCTATATTCATAGCTGCATCCGTAACAATTGTAAAGCGGTCATACCCTTCAACCTCAAAAACAGCTACGTGTGAAAGTACATTACCAGTTCTCAATCCGTACTCTTTATTAAGCACAGCTTTTAATAACGTGGCAGTCGGGACCATCCCTTTCATTAAAACATCAGCTTCTCCAGAACTAACAGCCTTTACAGCTTCTGTAGCGGCTTCATTGGCACCTGATGTGTGGGTGATTGTGACTTTCTCATTTTCAGTTATCGAATGTTCAGATAAGAGAGCCTTAATTTTCGTTTCATCTCCATAAAGGATGAACGATGCCAGATCAAGTTTTAATGCAGAAGCTATAGCTTCAATCACTTCTTGATCTTCAGCGGCAGCAACAGCAATTTTTTTCTGAACTTTAGATTTTGCTGCTATTAAATTCTGTAGTTTCATCTCTTCAGTCCTTTCGTCCCCAATATTATATATGCAAGAATCGTGCCAAGTTTAAAATGGCAAGTTTTAAAGGTTTTGCATTTTAAAGTGATGCAAAATATTGCGTTGTATGCAATTTATTGCAGGTCACTTTTTTCAATGTTATATTTTTCAAGTTTATAATATAAATTTCGAATGGATAATCCTAATGCTTTAGCAGTAGCGGTTTTGTTACCTTCATGTTTTATCAAAGCTTCTTCAAGGATATTTCTTTCAAATTTTTCAACTAAACTCGAGAGGCTTTTTCCTTCGACAAATTTTATCTCTTTAGTATTCTCATTTTTACCAACTTCATTTAATAAAAAAGATTCAATATGACCAATATCAATAACATTTTCATTGAAAGGCATAAAGATAACTGCTCTACCAAGGACATTTTCAAGCTCACGAACGTTACCAGGCCAATGATACCTTTGTAAATGCAGAAGCGCTGCATCCGATACTCTTTCAACATTTCGGCCGTAATCTTGGTTTATTTTTGTAATGAGATGCTTACATAAATCAGGAATGTCAGAAATTCGCTTTCGTAAAGGGGGAATTTGAATCGGCATTCGATTTAGTCGATAATATAAATCTTCTCTAAATTCTTTGTCAGCAATTTTTTTCTCTAAATTAACATTCGTTGCAGCGATAACCCGAACATCAATTTGGATTGGTTTAACACCACCAACTCGAACGATTTCCCCTTCCTGTAATACTCTTAATAGCTTTGCTTGAGTGTTTACAGATAATTCACCGATTTCATCAAGGAAAATACTACCACCATCGGATTCTTCAAATAAACCCCGTTTACCTCCTCTTTTCGCTCCAGAAAATGCGCCTTCTTCATAACCAAATAATTCACTTTCTAATAACGATTCAGATATTGCTGCACAATTTACACGGTAAAACTTTTTATATTTTCGATTACTAGCATTATGTATTGCATGAGCAAATAGCTCTTTCCCAGTTCCAGATTCTCCTCGCAGTAAAACTGTTGCTGGAGTTTGCGCGCCCAATTGTGCTTGTTTCAGCGAAACATTAAATTCTTCTGATTTTCCTATTATGTCGTCAAAAGTATATTTAGCTTCGAGTGTACGAATAATTTGCCTTGCTCGTTGAAGTTCATTTGTAAGTTGATGAATTTCTGATACATCATGAATTACTCCAACACTACCTTTAACTTTTTCATCAACGACAATTGGCGCTACATTTACAAGGACATCTTTGTGACTAGGACCTACTTTCATTCTTGCACCACGAACAGCGGTTTTCGTTTTTAACACTTGCATATGCATACTTTTTCCTTCTGCTATATCCGCTGTTGCCGGCTTACCAATTACATCATCTTCAGACAATCCCGTTAATCTCGTGTAGGCCGGATTAATCATAATCCCTTTACCATCTTCATCAACGACTGAGATTGCCTCTTCTGAAGATTTAATAATTGCCTGAAGGAGCGTTTGTACTTCTTTTAAGTTTGTTAATTCTTCAGCTAAATACTTGACTTCTGTAATATCTTTAAAAACGGAAAAAGCACCGATTCTTTCATTTAATTCACTTACCATTGGGATTCGTGTTGTAATCACTTTTTTCCCGTTTTCTAACACTTGCTCTTTATTTATTTCTGGTTTCCCTGTAAAAATAATACGGGGTAACTGACTTGATGGCATGTATAAATTAATATTTTTCCCAAGAACATCTTCACTTCTTAAACCAGTTAATTTTTCAGCCACTTTATTAAATAATGTGATATTTAAATCTTTATCAATTGCAATCATCGCATCGTGCGTAGAGTTTAATATTAAGTCCTGTTTATAAGATTGTTTTTTAAAACGCTGTATTAATTCTTCTTTTTCTTCAATTAAACTAAATATTATTGAAGCAACAGATCCAGGTATCAATACTGTTTTTTTACTACGATTTTGCAATAATACTTGGAATACAGCATCATCACCTGTAGCTTCAAAAATCGCATCGATTTCATCAGATAAAAAGTCTGACCAATGCTCCCCAGTTTGAATTCCGTATTGTTTAGCAAGCTGCATTCCAGGAGCTAATGGGTCTTTATCGATAATCGCAACTACTTCCATTATCTTTGTTGATTTAAAAATACGAAGCAATGCTTGTCCGCCTTTTCCTGCACCAACTATAATAACTTTTTTCATTTTTATCTCCCACCTGCAAAGTTTTGCACACTACTATCATACTAAAGTTTTGTAATGTTGCCAAATAGACAATAGTCACTATTTTCGCTAAAATGAAAATGTAAAGTTGAAAGGACCGATGTATATGCAACGAGTAATTGCTTTATTAATAATTGTCATCCCTGGCGTTATGGCCGGCTATGGAATAAAGTTAATGCGTGACACGCTATTTGGTGTTTTAGCACCACTGTTTCCAGTTCTTTGGATTCAATTTGTCGTAGGATTTATTATGTTTGTAATAGGCTTAAGCTTTGTCGCCGGATTTATTTTTCATAGAGACCGCAAAAGAAACAATGTTCAAAAACGCTTTCAAAAGAATGGAGGAGAGAAATAATGAACCCATTGCAAATTTCTGCAGATACAGCTATTGAATTAGCGAAGAAATTAAATGTACCCCTTGAACAACTAATGCATATGCCAAAACATATTTTAATGCAAAAGTTAATGGAAGCCGAACAAGGAAGCATGGAGAAAAAGGAAGATAAATAATGATGTGAGATTTAAACCATCAAGAAACCGCCAATAGGTGGTTTTTTTATTGTTCTAAATCTACCTCCCTCCTCATAACTTAGTACAAATGATTGGACAAGCTTTAGAGGGGGTTATTTTATGGTAAGGAATACGTTAAAGAAAGATGATGAAATGATCATTCATGCTCCAAAAATGGATTCTTCTATGGAAGAAGCACAAACAAAATTTTATGAGTTGATAAATAATTGTTTTTTATTCGCCGGTGTCAGTTGTTCAATAATAGTGGTACTTACCTTTTTATTTAAATAAATATATACATAAAAAAACTGTTGGCAGATGCCAACAGTTTTTTTGATTGAGCTGTTTTTAATTAAAATTCAATTCCAAATGCACCTAAGATTGCAGATAATAATCCAGTTGCATTTAAAATGATGATTGCGATTGATACAGGAGCTACGTAACGTAATAAGAAGATCCATAATGAAGCAAGGAATCCTTCTTTCATGTCTGATTCTGCAAGAGCATCTGCTTTCTTCCATCCCCAACCTACGAATAGTGCGATTACTAAACCACCGATAGGAAGTAAGATATCAGATAGCATTGCTAGACCATCTAATACAGGTAAACCAAATAAGAAGCTCTTACCACTTAACGGTCCACCTTGGCTTAACGCTGAAGGAACACCAATTAAGTAAATAACTACACCTAAAATAATTGTTGCCTTTTTACGAGACCACTCATACTTTCTCATGAAGAATGCTACTGCTACTTCTAATAATGAGATTGCAGAAGATAATGCAGCTGCTGCAACTAATAGGAAGAATAATAGTCCAACAACAATACCAAATCCACCAATTTTAGCGAAGATTTCAGGTAATACGATGAAAATTAATCCCGGTCCAGCATCTGGAGCTAATCCGAATGCGAAGATTGCTGGGAAAATCATAATACCAGCTACGATTGCAAAACCAGTATCTAAAGATGCAACACTAACCGTTGCACTTGGTAATTTTTCTTTCTTAGAAAGGTAACTACCGTAAGTGATTAAAGCACCCATACCTAATGAAAGTGAGAAGAATGCTTGACCTAGTGCTGCCAAGTATACTTTTGGATCAGCAAATGCAGACCAGTCTGGACTAAAGATAAAGCTTAAACCTTCTTTAGCTCCACCTAAAGTTAAGCTGTATACAGCTAATAAAACAATTAAAACACCTAATGCAGGCATTAAGATTAAGTTTGCTTTTTCTATACCTTTTTTAATTCCAACTACTACAACACCGACAGTCATTACCATGAATAATAAGTGCCAGAATAAAGGCCAGTATGTTCCACTGATGAATTCTCCGAAATATCCTCCGAATCCAGATTCAGGAGTAGACCATAAACCACCAGTAATGTATGACCAAACATACTTTAATACCCAACCAGCGATAACAGAATAGAATGATAAAATGATAAATGCTGCAATTACTCCTAAAAACCCACCAATTTCCCATGGTTTATTTGGAGCTAACTTTTGGAATGAGCCAACTGCATCACTTTGTGCACGACGTCCAATTGTGAACTCGGCTAAGATAATCGGAACACCAATTAAGAATACACACGCTAAGTAAATTAAAATAAATGCTGCTCCACCGTTTTCACCTGTAACATAAGCAAATTTCCAGATGTTTCCTAACCCTACAGCAGAACCCATTGCTGCAAGGATAAATCCTAGACGTGAATTCCATTGCTCACGACTTTGTGTTGATTTGTCCATGTTATTTCCCCCTTAAACTTTTAGTACCTGGTATTAATTAATAATTACACTAACACTATATCACATATTTATAGAAAATAGGACAACTTTTTAGAAAATTTTAAATCTTTTGCCTATTTGTAAAAAATTGGATTTTTATTAGTGTTCTTGGTACTCTATAAAATGGACAACCATGAAAATTACAGGAGGTTTTTAAAAATATGAGTCAATTGAATTTTAATAAAATATCTGAAGTTAGAGAGAAACTTTTGCATCATCCTATTTATAAGGAAATGAACGACTCTAATAAAATAAAAACGCTCATGAGTCATCACGTATTTGCTGTTTGGGATTTTATGAGCTTACTAAAACGATTACAACAAGACTTAACTTGTGTAACAGTCCCTTGGACCCCTGCAAAAAATGCTCAATATGGAAGGTTCATTAATGAGATTGTGATTGAAGAAGAAACAGATAGTGATGGTGAAGGCGGCTATATAAGTCATTTTGAATTGTACTTAAAAGCGATGGATGAAGTTAATGCTGATACTACTCCTATTACTACCTTTATTACGCGCATTAAAGCTGGTGAGCAAGTTAGCGACGCATTAAATAACCTAAGTTTGCCAGCTTCTGTGAAGAACTTTGTGAATTTCAGTATATCGATTGCGATGAACGGGAAACCCCACGAAGTTGCAGCTGCATTCTTTTTTGGTCGTGAGGACTTAATTCCTGATATGTTCCAATTATTGTTAGACGAATTAAAATCACGCGGTGAAAATGCAAAGTGGATGCAATATTACTTAAGTCATCATATCGAATTAGATGGGGATGATCACGGCCCATTAGCAGAGAAGTTACTTTATTCATTATGTGAAGATGACCCTGAAAAATTAAAAGAAGCAGAAGAAATAGCAATAGGCGCACTCCAATCTCGCATTGAATTATGGGATGGGGTAATTGAACAATTAAATAATAATTAGATGAAGCAAAAAAAGGCTAAAGATACAACCTATCTTTGGCCTTTTCTTTAACGTTTATATCCTTGCGAAACTATATTATTCTATATCGTTTTATTTTATTTAATTTTGCCAATAATAACTAGTGGAGGTGAATTAAATTGATAGAAAGCTATAGATCTTCATATAGGGACGCAATTATTTTATCTAGTTTATTTATAACTCTCGGTGGTTGTATTGTATTTTCCTTATATTTAGCAAACATTACACTAGTAGCAATAATACTTCTCCTTTTTATTACTTATCAATGTGTAAATTTTTTTAAGACAACTTATGATTACAACAATAGTCTCGAAGAAAAGAAAGATTTGTTTATTGTTTCAGACGTCTTAAATACTATGCAAAAACATTGGTTCTTAATAAAGATGGAAGAAGAGTTAATGAAGACGAAAAAACCAATTTTTTGGGACCAGGAAAATGCATCAAAAGTGTATGTTTACTTTAGAGATAAAATAAATAATAACGAATCATTAACTGAAGATGAACAGTATGTTTTAAATCTTTTTTTAATTGATTATTTAGATCTTGATCAAATCGCAAGAAATTGGATTATAATCCCAGATTAAGAAAAAGCCACTGAACAAGATATACTCTGTTCAATGGCTTTTATTTTTCTTTTAAAATTTTTAATTCTTACTTTCTTATGAAGCCCGATGTTCAAGGCGAAGTTTATCGGCAACCATTGCGATGAATTCACTGTTTGTTGGTTTCGCTTTAGACATACTTACAGTGTAGCCAAAGAGACTTGAAATAGAATCTATATTTCCTCGTGACCAAGCAACTTCAATTGCATGACGAATTGCTCTTTCGACACGGGAAGCTGTCGTGTTAAATTTCTTAGCTATATCAGGATATAACACTTTTGTGATCGAACCAAGTAACTCAATATCATTGTATACCATTGAAATTGCTTCACGTAAATACATATAACCTTTAATGTGAGCAGGTACCCCAATTTCATGGATAATTGAAGTGATATTTGCACTTAAATCCATCTTTTTTGGTTTTGCTTGATATTGCATTCCATTACCGTTTGACTTTAACATGGATGGCGCACCACCAGCAACTTGACGAATTTGGCTAGCTAAACTTTCCATATCAAATGGCTTTAATACAAAGTAAGAAGCACCTAGATCAACTGCTTTTTTTGTTACATCTTCTTGACCAAAAGCTGTAAGCATAATTACGTTTGGCTGTTTTCTATCCTGTTTTCTTACATGTTCAAGTACTGCCAGTCCATCTAAATGAGGCATAATTATATCTAATAATAAAACATCTGGCTCGTAGTCATCTAATAATGATAAACATTCTTTCCCATTATGCGCGACACCTAAAATTTCAATATCATCTTGACTAGATAAATATTCCTCGAGTAAATGTACCAATTCCCGATTATCATCAGCTAAACATACTTTGATTTTATTCACCATAAATCCCCCTAAAATATTTTCTTTATAGATAATTTCGACAACATCATTTCAATTCCTTTTAATTTTTAAAATAAATCCTTAAAAAAATAACATTTTCTTTAATTTACTAATGGATACTCTTAAATTCGACCACATTCCTCTTTTTTCAATCCTGTTTGTCGAATAATCTTTGTTACTTTTATTGTATTACGGATAAGGCGTTTACACAACAAATAAAAAAACGAAAAATGAGCGTTAACTCACTTTTCGTTTTTTGTCATTTTCTTTTTCATAGATGTTAATTCCTGCTTCATGTAACATCCATTCAATATGACAACCATACCCTGATGTTGGATCATTTACAAATACATGTGTCACAGCTCCAATAATCTTCCCATTTTGGATAATTGGGCTCCCGCTCATCCCTTGCACAATTCCACCAGTCTTATCTAATAGTTCTTTATCAGTAATTTTTATTATCATTCCTTTAGTTGCAGGGAATTTTTGAGGTGTCGATGTAATCACTTCGATGTCGTACTCTTGTACTTTATCACCTTTAACAACCGTTAAAATTTTAGCTGGACCTTGTTCCACTTCATGCGAGAGTGCAATCGGTAATGGCTCATCCATAATTTTATTTTCAATATGGTCTTGTAATTCTCCATAAATTCCAAAAGGACTATTTTTCGTTATTGTTCCAAGTTGGTCACGATCGCTAAAGAAACGTGCAATTTTTTCACCTGGATTTCCATTACTCCCTTTATCAATGGAAGTAACTTCAGAACGGACAATTTGTCCATCATGGACAACGATTGGTTTTTTCGTATCCATATCTGATATTACATGTCCTAATGCGCCATATTTCTTCGATTCCGGGTGGTAAAAAGTTAATGTACCAATTCCAGCTGCCGAATCTCTAATATATAACCCAAGGCGATAGGATTGATCGTTCTTGTCTTTTAACGGTAATAACTCTGTTGTAAACTTATCATTGTCTCTTAAAACTTTAATTTGAAGAGGTTTTTCACGAATTCCTGCTTCTTGGACGTAATCAGATAAATCTTTCATTTCCTCAATTTTGTCACCATTAATTTCAATGATGATATCTCCAACTTTAATATTGGCAAGTTCTCCAGGAGATTTTTTCCCTTTTTCTGTATCAACTAAATGATGTCCGACTACTAAGACTCCAACCGAATTTAGCTTTACCCCAATGGATTGGCCACCTGGAATTACTTTCATATCGGGCAGAACTTTTACGCCAACTTTTTTCACTGGAAAATCTGCGATTTCAAGTAGCATGTTTGAGTCGCCTGTTTCGTTACCCTGTACTATAAAATCATTTGCATTTCTTGATAATGTCATGATTTCCTCATTGGTATTCGAATCGCTGTTCGCAAAGACTGGTAATGATGTTTGAAACCCTGTGTTTTGTCCCTGTAAGAGTATTAACTGAGTAGGTAACGCCAAATATTCATGAACCGGTTTAGCAAAGCCTAAGCCAATTAAGAATACAAGGAGGAATGCACCTATGCTTCTTCTCACAATTTCCATGTTCAAACTATTCACTCTCCTCGCTTCCAACCCACACGCTTGCTTTTAATGGCTTGTAATAATAATTTCTCCTTACTGGTCTGTATTTATAACCGATATTAAGGAAAAAAGCTATCCTTAATTGGATAGCTTTTCATGAACTGGCTTTTAATTTATTTGCCAATTGTAATAATTCACGCGCATGTTCTTTCGTAAGTTGGGTTACTTCTACTCCAGATATCATACGACCGATTTCTTTAATTTTTTCTTCTTCATTTAACGATGTGATTTTTGTATATGTTCTATCTTCTTTTTCATGTTTCGAAATATAAAGATGTGTATCTGACATTGCTGCTACTTGCGGAAGATGTGTTATACACAATACTTGTGACCCACTCGATAATTTACTTATCTTTTCGGCAATTGCTTGAGCTACTCTTCCGCTTACTCCAGTATCAACTTCATCAAATATAATTGAAGTAAGTCCTTGATGTTGAGAGAATATTGTTTTTAACGCTAACATTATTCTTGAAATCTCCCCACCAGAAGCTACTTTCGCCAATGGTTTTACAGGTTCACCAGGGTTTGTTGAAATTAAAAACTCAATCTTATCAATTCCATTTTTCGCAAAGTGAACGGATTCAACCGTTTGCGACTCATTATTGTCGAATGCTATTTCTATTATAGCTTTGTCCATATGAAGATCTTTTAGTTCTTTCATTATTGCATTTTTAAGCTGGTCAGCAACTTGCTGCCTTAGTTTTGATAATTTCTTACCACTTGCAAAAAGTTTATTTGTTACTGTAGATAATTCTTTTTGCAATTGAATTAAATGTTCTTCATGATTTGTTAATGTATCTAATTCTTCTTTTATCGAGTCACAATATTGAAGAATTTCTTGAACATCTTTTCCATACTTTCTTTTTAAGACATAAATCTCATTTAAACGTGCTTCTATTTCATTTAAACGACTTTCATCGTATTCTAATGTGTCATAATAGTCACGTATTGAATATGTTGTTTCTTGAATTTGATAAAAAGCACTTGAAACAATTTCCGAAAAATCTTTTAGCTTTTCATCCATTTGAGATACATCCTCTAAATGTCTCATTGCAATTCCAATCGCATCTAAACCTTGACCATCAGATGTAAGCGCATCGTAACTAACTTGCAATGCTGTATGAAGCTTTTCAAAGTTAAGAAGCTTTTGCTTTTCTTCCATTAATTGTTCATCTTCATTCGGCATTAAGTTAGCTTTTTCAATTTCATTAATTTGAAATTGCAATAAATCGACTCTTTGTGCCATTTGTTGGTCATCATGAGTAAGTTGCTTAAGTTTTTCATTTATATTTTTGTAATCCGAATAAATATGACGATATGAGCTTAATTCTGTTGAGACATTATTTGAACCATATTGGTCAAGTAATAAGATGTGATTTTCATCATTCATTAACATTTGATTTTCATGTTGTCCGTGCACATCAATTAGCATTGAACCAACTTGCTTTAATGCTGATATTGTAACCATTTTCCCGTTTACACGGCATACACTTTTTCCATTTGCTGAAATATCTCTACGTAAAATAACCATGTCATCTGTTATTTCAATGCCATATTCCTCAGCAACATCATGTATGTAATGGCCTTTATGAATGGTGAAAAGTCCTTCTAATTCCGCCCTCTCTTTGCCAAAGCGGACAAATTCAGAAGAGCCTCTACCACCTATTAATAAACCTATCGCATCAATAATAATTGATTTTCCTGCTCCAGTTTCACCTGTTAACACAGTAAGTCCACTTTCAAATGAAACTTGGAGAGAATCAATAATCGCAAAATTTTTAATGGATAATTCCGTTAACATTTATTAATCACACCTTGTAATTATTCTCTCTAAATGTACAATGAATTATTTTGACCTTGTAATAGTTACATTCCCTAATTTTAATTCTTTCACACATTAAGAAAAGCATTGTATGTAAATAATCTTATCTGATTTAGAATAGCTTGTACATTTTTTTCTTCCTAATGAAAAAGGACAACTAATTTAGTTATCCTTTTTCTTAAGTGATTGATGTGCTGTTTCCACAATCTCTTTCACTTCTATTTGCATTAAATTTTTACCAAGATCGGCATTTGAGGCTTGTAAATGGAGTAAGAACTCAATGTTTCCTTCACCACCAGTAATTGGTGAAAAACTTAAGTTCTTAACATCAAAGCCAATTTGCAATGCAAAAGCAATCATTTGCTCCAACACTTGCATGTGTACTTTTTTATCTCGTACAATTCCTTTTTTCCCTACTTCATCTTTTCCTGCTTCGAATTGTGGCTTAACTAATGCGATTACATCCCCATTGTCTTTAATCACTTTCTTCAAGACAGGTAAGATCAATCGAAGTGAAATGAAAGAAACATCAATTGTAGCAAACTCAGGTAGTCCTTTCGAAAAGGAATCTTCTTCAACATATCGAAAATTCGTGCGTTCCATGACGACTACTCGCTGATCATTCCTAAGTTTCCAAGCAAGCTGATTATACCCAACATCAATGGCGTACATTGTTTTCGCACCATTTTGCAAGGCACAATCTGTAAAACCTCCTGTAGATGAGCCGATGTCAACTCCAGTTTTTCCTTCAACCGAAAAATCAAAGGTTTGTAACGCTTTTTCTAGTTTAAATCCACCACGTCCAACATAAGGCATGACCAACCCTTTTATATGCAGTGGCGTATTTTCATCTATTTTTACACCTGGTTTGTCCATTCTTTCTTGGTCACTATAAACAATTCCCGCCATAATGGCGCGTTTCGCTTTTTCACGAGTCTCAATTAATCCACGTTCAACAAGCAACACATCGACTCTTTCTTTTTTACTCATACTTTTTATGCCCTTTGTCTTTTTTTCGGGAGTAGTTTTTCTGCTCGCTCAACAAGATCATTACTCGTAAGCCCAATTTCTTCAAGAAGTTGGTTTACACTACCGTGTTCAATAAAACGATCAGGTATTCCCATACGATCTACGACAGTATCATAAAAACCATTTTCTTGCATAAATTCTAGGACGCTACTTCCAAACCCACCTTGAAGTGCTGCCTCTTCTAATGTAATGATAGGCATTTTTGCTTTTGCAATATCAGTTAACATAGCCTCATCTAAAGGTTTAATAAACCTCGCATTTACGATATTGGCTGATATTCCAACTTGCTTTAACTTTTCATGCGCTTTTAGAGCCATTTGAATCATATTTTGACTAAACGTTAAAATTGCAATATCTGTACCTTCTTCAATGACTTCCCATGAGCCAATCGGTATTTCTTTCAATTGATCGTCCATTGGTATGCCGATTCCATTTCCACGTGGATAACGCACTGCTATTGGACCTTCATTATATTGCGAAGCAGTATATACCATGTGTTGACATTCATTTTCATCTTTTGGCATCATAACTACCATATTAGGGATATGTCTTAAGAATGCTACATCAAAAACTCCTTGATGTGTTTCCCCATCAGCACCTACTAAACCTGCTCGGTCAATTGCAAAGAAAACATTTAAATTTTGTCTGCAAATATCGTGGACAACTTGATCGTAACCACGTTGTAAAAAGGTTGAGTAGATAGATAAAACAGGTTTCATTCCTTGTGTAGCCATACCACCTGCCATTGTCGTGGCATGTTGTTCGGCAATACCTACATCAAAAAGTCGTTTCGGGAACTCTTTGCCAAAGCCTTCTAGCTTTGACCCAACAGTCATTGCTGGTGTAATAACTGCAATCTTTTCATTCGTCTTTGCTATTTTGATTAGTGTATCACTCACTGTTTTACTATATCCAGGTGCAGCTGCTTTCGGCTTAACTTGTTCCCCAGATTCAATTTTATATGGTCCTACACCATGCCAAGTACCTATTTCATCATTCTCAGCTGACTTAAACCCTTTACCTTTTTTCGTAAGTACATGTACAATGACTGGACCTTTTGTCTTTTTCGCATAGGAAAGGGTCTCAATTAAATCATCCATATCATGGCCATTTACAGGTCCAAGATACGTAAAGCCAAGTTCCTCAAAGAAAATTCCTGATACTAACATGTATTTTAGTGTATCTTTTAATTTTTCTGCAGTAGCAGCGATTTTACCACCAAAAGCTGGGATCTTCATCAATAATCCTTCAAGCTCTTCTTTCGCTTTCTTATACTTTCCTGCTGTACGTAAACGCCCTAAAACAGAATGTAGTGCTCCAACATTTGGAGCAATCGACATTTCATTGTCATTTAAAATTACGATCATATCAGTTTGTTCATGACCAATGTGATTTAGTGCTTCTAAAGCCATACCACCTGTTAATGCACCATCACCAATGATTGGAATAACTTTATCGTCTGTCCCCATCAAGTCTCTAGCAGCTGCCATTCCCATTGCTGCAGATAAAGAGGTAGAACTATGTCCAGTTTCCCAAACATCATGTTCACTCTCAATCATTTTTGGGAATCCACATAATCCTTTATATTGTCTTAATGTATCGAATTGATCAGCGCGACCTGTTAATATTTTATGTACATAAGCTTGATGCCCTACATCCCAAATAAATTTGTCTTTCGGGCTATCAAATAGTTTGTGTAATGCAATTGTAAGTTCAACTACACCTAAATTAGGTCCTAAATGCCCACCTGTTACAGAGAGCTTCTCAATTAGGAACGTTCTAATTTCGCTTGCTAAATCGATTAGCTCTTCTTTTGTGTAATTTTTAATATCTTGTGGGTTTTTAATGGAATTGAGATCCATCGCCATTCCTCACTTTCATTTACCATTCCGTTTAGAACGTTTACGTTTTTTTGTAAATAAATTTATTTTAAGTTTATTTTCAATGACATAAATAAACCTACCAACTTGGAAAATGATTTCTGTTGAATATTGAATTGCTAAAGATTTTCCAAATGCTTTTCCACCTACTGTAAGTGCTGCTACAATACTTGTAAAAGTTACTGCAATGACGAATTGGAATACTCCATTATCACTTTGTCCTAATTGTCTCGCAAGCTCAACGACAACTGCAGCAGCAGCTGTTCCACTTACGATCCCGGAAATATCACCAATAACATCGTTACAAAAGCTGGCAACCTTGTCAGCATTTCTAGTTACTAGTATAGATTGTTTTGCCCCTTTTACTCGTTCAGATGCCATTGCATGAAACGGCACTTCATTTGCAGCTGTGGCTGCAACCCCTATAATATCAAAAAAGATACCCATTAGGACAATAAGTAAAACAATCGCCATTCCAGCAGCCCATGTAACTCCACTTAGAATAGCTGTTGATATAATTGAAAAAATAGCCGCTAACACAAGCGTGATAACGGCAATTCCTAAACTCCAGTTTATTGACTTTCTTAAAGAATCCTTCATTTTATCTATAATCACCTATCTAATTTTAAACGAAATATGTAAGGATGGTCATTTAAAGAGTAAAAACTACGGCTTAGGTCCAGTAGGTTTTCCCAGCCGGTGTCCAAAGTGTCGCCACCTTGGAGGTTTCCCTTTAACCCCGACTTAGCGCTGTCACCAAACGCTAGACTAGATTACCACTTAGTCCGTACTCCAATCCTCTTTAAATGTCACTCGAGCAGTCTAGGAGTTTTCCTCAACAGTCCTGAACCATTCCCTAGCCTCTTTTGCAGAGTAGATTTCATATAGATTAAAAAATAAGTAGCCGGCCTAGCTCCTTATTTTTCGTTGACTATAATCCCCTCGACTCCACGCAAGGCAGGCTACGCTGGCTGTAAACTCCCATTAGTTCACTACACCAGGTTCATACCCCATTTCATCACGCAATGCATTTACATTTACGCGACAAGAATGGGCCTCCGCGGAAGCAGGGTCAACGCCCACATGCCTTTGTGGATCGCCCTACAACCTTAACTCCCAGCATCGACCCAAGGCTGGGCGCCCTAAGCCGACACAAGGAACTTCATCGATGTGCCCTTTGGCAGATTTTTAGGCCTGCCTTCAAGAACGGGAGACTGACTAGAATACTGCACCATCCTAAATAAGAGTAACCTTATCTTAGCATATTTTATGTATTTTCTCAATGCCTTGATACTACCTAATTAAGGTATTAGATGGTTAATGATCTCGATTCATCACATATTCTGTTAAATTATTTAATTGTGTTGTATCTGCCGAGCATTTATTTAAGTATTGTTGTGCAAACGATACGTGATATTGTAATTTATCTTTCGCACCAGCAAGTGTCAATAATTTCGGATATGTGCTCTTTTCATTTTGGACATCACTACCAACTGGTTTACCTATTTTACTTTCATCACCTTCGATATCTAAAATATCATCTTGGATTTGAAAAGCTAGTCCTAAATGTTCCGCAAATTTCCGTAAGTTTTCCTTATCTTCCGGGGATGCATTTGCCAAAATAGCTCCAGCCATAACCGCATAAACTAATAATTTACCCGTCTTATGTGTATGGATATATTCTAAATCTTCAAGCGAAAGCTGTTTTCCTTCACCTTGGAGGTCTGCTACTTGTCCACCGACCATTCCTTCAGCACCAGCAGCTCGAGCTAATTCTTTTATTAACTCGACTTTCATCTCAGCAGTAACTTTTGGATCAGTAATCGATGCGATAACCTCAAAGCTCAACGTATTTAAAGCATCCCCTGCTAAAATTGCATTCGCTTCACCAAACACTTTATGGTTTGTTGGATTACCTCGGCGCATGTCATCGTCATCCATTGCTGGTAAATCATCGTGTATTAAAGAATATGTATGTATCATTTCTAGTGCACTTGCAACTGCAAAGGCACGTTTACTAGCGATTCCGAACGCTTCCACAGTGGCAATCATTAAAATTGGCCTTAGCCTTTTCCCACCTGCTTTTAACGAATACAACATCGCATCTTTAATTAATGATGGGCACTTTAAGTCATTAACATAGTTTTCTAACTCTTTTTCAAAATTTTTTCTTGTTTCAGAAATATAGGATAAGACGTCTACATCAGGCAATTTATTCATCCTCCTGAATGACAAATGGCTTTCGCTCCCCATCTTCTTGTAAGATTTCATCAAGCTGTGTTTCAACTGTTTTTAATTTATCATGACAAATTGTTGAAAGTTTCATACCTTCTTGGTAAAGTGATATCGCTTTTTCTAACGGTACGTCACCAGCCTCAAGTTTTTCCACGATAACTTCTAGCTGTTCCATTGCTTTCTCAAAAGAAGTTATTTCCTTTTCATTTTCCTTACTCATTCTTGTCACTCTCCTCCATACCCCAAACTTGACAATCTAAATTACCATCTTTTAATTGGATATTTACTTTATCGCCTAATTGGACTTGTTTCATTGACTTCACTAATTCTTTTTGTTCAGAGTATACAATGCTATATCCTCTTTCCATGACAGCTAACGGGTTATAAGCATTGAGCTCAGATAACTTTTGTTTAAAGAGATATGTTTTATCTTTATGAATCGATTGCATATTTTTTTGTAAGTTAGTTACAGTATGTTTATATGTGTCAAATGCTTTCATGAGCTTTTCTTTCGGGTGTTGGCTTTGAAGATTTTTTTGCAAATACACTAGTTTTTCACGCTTTTTTTCAAAAAGGCGAATACTTTCTTTATGTAACGATTCGGTTAGCCGGTCTAATTGCTCCTCTTTTTGTGCAACAAGTTTCTTCGGATATCTAAACGCATAAGAACGCTGTAAATGTAAGAGCCGTTCTTTTTCCCCTTGATAACGCTCGTTCATTGCCCGGTTAAGTCTCGTTTTTCGCTGATTAATTCGTTCTAATAGTTCAGCAATATGCGGAACTGCTAATTCTGCTGCAGCAGTCGGTGTTGGCGCGCGAACATCTGAGACAAAGTCAGCAATCGTAAAATCTGTTTCATGTCCAACAGCTGAAATAATAGGAAGTTGTGATGCAAAAATACTTTCAGCTACAACCTTCTCGTTAAATGCCCATAGCTCTTCAATCGATCCACCACCACGACCAACAATTAATAAGTCCACTTCGTTTTGCTCATTAGCTTTATCAATCGCTTTAGCGATAGAATTAGGTGCAGATGGTCCTTGAACTAAAACCGGAAAGATCGTTGTTTTTACAACTGGATATCTTCTACGAACCGTAGTAATAATATCACGAACAGCAGCTCCTGTTGGTGAAGTAACTATTCCAATCCTCTGTGGAAATCTTGGCAGTGGCTTTTTGTTTTCAGGAGAAAAATACCCTTTTGCTTGTAGTGTTTTTTTCAGCTCTTCATATGCTAAATATAAGTTACCAATACCATCAGGTTGCATTTCTTTTGCATACAACTGGTATTGCCCATTAGGTTCGTATACATCAATCGTTCCTCGTATGAGAACTTTCATTCCGCTTTCTGGTTGAAACTTCAAATAGCGATTAACACCAGCGAACATAACTGCTTGAATACGTGATTTCTCATCTTTTAAGGTGAAATACATGTGACCACTGGAGTGTCTTTTAAAGTTTGATAGCTCACCTTTAATCCAGACATTTTGTAGTAAGTCATCACTTTCAAATTTTCTTTTAATAAAACGATTTAATGAAGTGACTGACATTAGATTATTATTACTATTCAAAGCAGACCACTCCATTATTCGTTGTTATTTTTATAAAGCTCGTTTGCTGCTTTTACCGTGTTGTATAAAAGCATAGTGATTGTCATTGGTCCAACCCCACCAGGAACTGGCGTAATGTAGGAAGCTAAATGCTTGGCTTCAGTAAAATCTACATCTCCACATAATTTTCCGTCCGAAAGTCTATTTACACCGACATCGATGACAACAGCACCTTCTTTAATATATTCTTTTGTAATTAATTTTGGCTGGCCAACAGCAACAATTAATATATCAGCTAGCTGTGTAATTTGTTTTATATTTTCCGATTGAGAATGGCAATAAGTAACTGTCGCATTCTCTTTTAATAGTAATTGGCCAACTGGTTTTCCGACTATATTACTTCTTCCGATGACAACAACATGTTTTCCAGCGACAGCTATATTTTTTGACTTTAACATTGCTAATATCCCAATTGGGGTACACGGAATAAAACCTTCCTGTCCTAAAGTTAATTTACCAACATTTATTGGGTGGAAGCCATCAACGTCTTTACTTGGAGAAATCCTCTCAATTACAGCTTGCACTGAGATATGTTTTGGAAGTGGTAGCTGCACAAGTATACCGTGAACAGAAGTTTCCTTGTTCAATCGCTCAATTTCAGCTAATAATTTTTCTTCCGTAATATCTTCCGGAAATTCTGTGATTACAGAATTAATGCCTAATTCTTCACATGCTTTTCTTTTTGCTCTTACATAAGTACGTGATGCTGCATTATCCCCAACTAATATCATTGATAAGCCAGGAGTAACCCCATTATCAATTAGTTTATTGACATCTTCTTTAATTGTCAGGCGTATTTGGCTTGCCAATAGTTTTCCATCTATAATTTTATCAGCCATTCTTTCTCCTCCAATCGTACAATTAGAAGGATTGAGAGACTTTCGTCAAAACACCATTTACAAAACGTCCTGATTCTTCCCCACCAAACGTTTTTGCTATTTCAATCGCTTCGTTATATACAACATTTCTTGGTATATCTTTTTCAAATTTCATTTCATACACTGCAAGTCTTAATACAGCTCTATCAATATTACCTAATCGATCAATCGACCATTTTTCTAGGTGTTTTTCAATTAGAGCATCAATTTCTTCTAAGTGATCTGTCGTACCATAGACTAGTTTTTCTAGAAATTCGTCTATTTGCGCATCTTCCATTACGTTAGTCATTGCTTCTGTGCGTTCTGTGTCACTTACATCTATTTGGAATAAAGCTTGTAACGCTTTTTCACGTGCCTCTCTTCTTTTCATTGTTCTTCTCCTTCATTCATATTGCCTACATTACAAAATAATAGCATATCTTATTTTTTTATCCTATATAAACCTATATAAACTACTTATAAATGTTTTATTCTTAAAAATGAAAAAAATCAAAGGGGTTACCCCCTTTGACTTTTATTCTTCGATTAGTTCGTCTTTTTTAAATTGAATTCCAACGATACTAATATTAATATTTTTTGGCTCTAAAGCTGTCATTGTAAGCATTTGAGAACGAATATTATCTTGTACTTGCTTACCTACTTCTGGAATTGAGTTACCGTAAAGAACAACAATCTCAATATCGATTTCAATTCCATCCTCTTTAAGTTCTACTTTAACACCTTTTCTATGAACCTTACGGCCAAGGCGCTCTGCAACTCCAGAGGCAAAGTTTCCACGAAGTTCTGCAACTCCTTGAACTTCAGCTGCAGCAATACTTGCGATAACTTCAATTACTTCAGGAGCAATTTCAACTTTTCCTAATGAAGTATGTTCGTTCATTTCTAATGTATGATTTTCCATTACTACTTCACCACCTATTTTTTCGTTAAATCGTGAATCTCTAAAAACTTTGTATTAAAGTCTCCTGAAACAAAACTCTCATGTTCTAATAATCGTAAGTGGAAAGGAACTGTCGTATGAACACCTTCAATAATAAATTCACTTAATGCTCGCTTCATACGAGCAATAGCTTCTTCTCTCGTGTCTCCATGTGTAATAATTTTTGCTACCATTGAGTCGTAGAAAGGAGGAATTTTATAACCAGGATAAACAGCAGAGTCAACTCGGACACCTGGACCACCTGGTGGTAAGTACATTTCAACTGTTCCAGCAGAAGGCATAAAATTCTTATCTGGATTTTCGGCATTTATTCTACATTCGATTGACCATCCATTGAATTTCACATCTTCTTGTTTTACTTCTAGTTTTTCCCCGCCAGCAATTTTTATTTGATGTTTAATCAAATCGATACCTGTTACCATTTCCGTTACAGGATGCTCTACTTGAATTCGAGTATTCATTTCCATGAAATAGAAGTTACCATTATTATGATCAAAGATAAATTCAACAGTACCCGCTCCGCTATAATTAACTGCTTGTGCAGCCTTAACAGCTGCATCACCCATTTCTTCACGGATTTCACTCGTTAACGCAGGAGAAGGAGTTTCTTCTAATAACTTTTGTAAGCGGCGCTGAATTGAACAATCACGCTCACCTAAATGGATTGTATTTCCGTAGTTATCAGCAAGTACTTGAATTTCAACATGTCTGAAGTCTTCGATATACTTCTCTAAGTATACACCAGGATTTCCAAATGCAGTGGCTGCTTCTGTTTGTGTGATCGTAACACCTTTTATCAAGTCTTCTTTTGTTCGTGCAACACGGATTCCTTTACCACCACCACCAGCAGTAGCTTTAATAATTACAGGATAACCGATTTGCTCTGCAACTTCAATCGCATCATTGACATCTTTTACGATACCTTTGGAACCAGGAACGATTGGCACTCCTGCGTCCTCCATCGTTTTACGTGCGACATCTTTTGTTCCCATTTTCGAAATTGCCTCTGGACTTGGACCAACAAACGTAATATTACATTCTGCACAAATTTCAGCAAAGTCAGCATTCTCTGCTAAAAATCCATATCCAGGGTGAATGGCGTCTACTTCCGTTAATGTAGCTACACTCATAATGTTAGTGAAATTTAAGTAACTATCTTTAGATGCTGTAGGCCCGATACAATATGCTTCATCTGCTAAACGAACGTGTAACGAATCTTTATCTGCCTCAGAAAATACTGCAACAGTTTCCACTCCAAGGTCTTTACACGCACGAATGATTCTTACTGCTATTTCTCCTCTATTTGCAACTAATAACTTTTTTATCATCACTTTTCGCCCCTATTATTCTGGCTTTACTAAAAATAAAGGTTGACCATATTCTACAAGTTGACCATTTTCAACTAAAATCTCAACGATCTCACCTTTAACTTCTGCTTCAATTTCATTGAATAACTTCATTGCTTCAACGATACAAACAACTGTATCATTCTTTACTTTGTCGCCTACTTTTACGTAATTATCTGTATCAGGAGAAGACGCTGCATAGAATGTTCCTACCATTGGTGAAACAATTTTATGTAAATTTTCGTCAATTTCTTTTTCTTTTGCTTCCGGCTTAGTCTCTGTTTGAGCTGGTGCTGGAGTTTGTACTTGTACAGCTGCAGGCGTATGCACTGGTTCATGTTGAACTGCAGGTGCAGTAGTAACTACTTGTCCGCTAACAACTTCATTCTTTTTCATTGTAATTTTTGAACCAGCATGTTCATATTCAAAGTCACTAATTGATGATTGGTCTACCAATTTAATAAGTTCACGAATTTCTTGGATTTTTAACATGACTTACACTCCTTTTAAACCTAATATTACTCTCAAATTCATTATAGCATTTTACTCTGCTAACTTAAACAAAATTATACCTCTTATTAGTAACAGGTACTAAACAATTAAAAATTTTAACATAACAATCCGAAATTGAATAGTAGGAAAATTAAGATTTTCTATTATGAATTGTATTACCGGAAGAATACTTTTTCTTTTTCCCCAAATACTAAAACTAAAGATATTTAGGAGGTGGGTAACTTTGCCTAACAGAAACGATACACAAAGAGCTGTAACGAAAACTGCTAAATCAATTAAAGACGGGGCAGATGCAATGTTTGATAGCGTTGAAAATGCAGTTGAAAAAGTTGAAAGCGCAGCAATGAACGCAGTAGACAAAACTGCAGATGCAATTAATCGTGCAACTGACGATGAAAGATAAGTAAAAAATATTATTACTACTAAAAAAGATGCTGAGAAAACAAGAATCCAGGCACCTCACGTTTAATGAGGTGCCTGGTACTTGTGACACAGGCTCTTTCATTTACTAATTATTTGGTAAGAACTCAACCATAACAGTCATATCTTCACCAAGTTGCTCCATACCTAGAAGCATAATTGCTGCTGCATCCTTTTTAGTATGTTCACTTGCCTTCACTAAAATATTAGCTCGATTTCCAGTTGTAGTTACGATTACATCATCATACCCTTGGATACGGATTAACTCTTCCAACATTCCTTCATTTGCTGCAAGTTCATTTAACTCTTGTAATTTTGCATATGCTTCACTTTTAGCTTCAGCCGTTACATCTGCTGATACAATAACTGCCATGTAATCAGCTTCCATTTTGCTTCTCTTTTCTTCTCTTGCCATTTCTAAAGCAATAAACGTATCATCTCGAGTCATATCAGAAATAACTGTTCCATCATTCTCATTGTTTGTAGCATTTTCCCCATTTTCGTTAACATCCCCAGAGTAGTTCATTGGTTCTGGTGAAGAAATGTAAAATACAGATAAAACAATAATTAAACTTAACATTGTTAATAACCATACTGTTTGTTTTTTTAATACCATTTAAAATTCCCCCTTATTTTTTAGGCAATACTGATACTTTATGCGCAGGTACATTTAAGACTCTTGTAACAGCTTCAACGATCCACTGTTTGACTTGAATGTTATCTGCACCTTTGGCAACTATAATGACACCTCTGACAACAGGTTTTTCTGTCTTTACAACAACTGGCATTTCCTTATCGCCAACCCTAATAATGACAACCTGCTTATCATTGGAAACATCCTTTACTTTACGCTTTCCATTTTGACTGTCTGTCTCATCTGTATTTTGCGTTTGCTGCTTCATATTAAATTCATGTATTTTTGTTTCAGTAGCATCCAAGTTGATCATTACCGATACATCTGAAATACCTACCGCTTCTTCAAGAATCTCTCGCAACTGGTTTTCGTAATGATCTTCATAATCAGCCATCGTCGTAGGGGTTGATTTTTGCCCGAAAGCAGCAACATCTGGCTCGTCATTTAGTGTGTTTATATAATCATCATTTCCAGTACTGTACATGTTGGATATGATCATTAAGCCAGCTCCTATTAAAACTACTACTACAAAATAGGGATGCAGCTTACCATTCTTAAAAATTAAGTCTTTCATTTTTACTTTCGCCCCCTTTCTACCGAGATGACAATTTTTTCACTACTTATTCCCCAGCGATATGCGAGGAGCTCCTGTATTTCCTCCGCTTTCAAATCAGGTTCATTCGTTTCCTGTTTCTTCGGTTTTGAAGTATCTATTTCTACTCGCTTTACTACCTCAACCGCCACTTGCTCATTATCAAGCTGGTCACTTAAGAAAACTTGAACTTGCGTAACTTCATCAGAAATACCTTGATCATTTTCATCAACTGTTAAATGAATGTCAGAGATTACTAAACCATACTTCTCCATCAACTCCTCTTCAGATGCTGTTTTCATATGGACAGCCATTTGTTTTAAAATATATGCATGTTGTGAGGCTTGTATTTCTTTTTTCTTACTTTCTATTAAATTTTCTATCTTTTTTTCTTCTTGGTTGTTCGAAATGCTCATTGAAGCAAGGACTTTTTCAAAATCTTCCGTTACAAATTTTAAAAGTGGCGATAAAATAATTACGATTAATAATAGTCCAATCACCATTTTTACATAGCGCTGGAGCACAGAATTAGGAAGTAAAAGTTCAAGTACTACAGCTAACAGAACAAACAAAATAATATTTGAAATCCAGCTCGTTAAAAAAGCCATCTATACACTTCCTTTCATCGGAACTATGATTAACGCATCATTATGGCGACATTTCCTGCTGAAATAATTATTGTTATTGTTAGGAAGAACATGAGGGAAACGATAGCTAATGCGGCAAAAATATATATTACACTTTTACTAATGATGCTTAAGCAATCGATGATTGGCCCTGCTCCTAATGGTTGTAGGATCGCTGCAGCTAGCTTATAAATAATTGCTAGAGATAAGACTTTAATTGCAGGAAATGCAGCAATCAAGATTAAAATTGAAACTCCGATTAACCCAATTGTGTTTTTAAGCAGTATTGATGCACTTAATACAGTGTCAGTAGCTTCTGTGAACATTCTTCCAATTACAGGAATGAAGTTTCCTGTTACAAACTTTGCAGTTCGAATGGTGATCCCATCGGCAACCGCTGTTGTCGCCCCTTGGACTGACAAAACTCCAAGAAAGATAGTGATAAATACACCTAAAGCACCGATACTTATATTTCTTAACAATTGTGCCAACTGCGTAACTTTGTAATGCTCGGTTAATGTACTAACGATGCTTAATATTGCCGAAAGAAAAAGGAGAGGAAAAACAAAATTTTTAATTAATAATCCACTCATATTTACTAGAAAAATGATTAATGGATGAAAGAAGGCAACAGATATTACATTTCCAGTTGAAGCCATTAAAGCGAGTATTAATGGCACTAAGGCAATAATAAAACTCATCATATTGGTAATGGCCGTTAATGCGTATGATATGGCTACGTGGAAACTATTTAATGCTAAAATGATAATGACCATATAGATTATTGCATAAGCAATTTTACTAATAGAGTGGCGTTCGAATGCGTTTTGAAATGATTGCAATATTGCACTAAAAACAGTTAAAAAGATTAAAGTGCCCAGTAATTTTCCATTTGCTAATATTTCATGGAATAAGTAGCTAAGTACACCTTGAAACCAAGCTTTGATTGAAAACTTTTTTTCGCCACTAACAAATTCATAAAATGTTCCTTTTTGACTTTCCGGAAGGAAACCTCCATACTTCGTCATCACATCGTCCCAATATTGTTTCACTTCATCTATTCCTAAATTAGAAAGTTGTTCACTGACGAGCTTGTGGGGGGTACTAGCTTGTACAGGCGAAGAAAATAATAGTGTGAATAACGCTGCAACTAAAAGTCCAAATAGTAGTTCTCGACCATTCATAAGCTTGTCTTCCCCTCCCCAATTACTGTGGTATTAACTTCAAAACCGTTTCAATTATTACTGTTAATATTGGTATCGCCATCACTAATATTAAGATTTTGCCAGCCAGTTCAATCTTTGCCGAAATCGCTGCTTGTCCAGCGTCCTTTGTGATTTGTGCACCAAATTCTGCAATATATGCGATGCCGATTATTTTCAAGATTGTTTTAATATATAAATCATTTATGTTCGCATTTACCGCTATCCGTTCTAGCATGACAATGACGGCGACTATTTGATCGATTAAAAATAAAAAAATAAATGCTCCGACAAACACAGTTAGCATAAAAGCGAACATTGGCTTTTGGTCATTTAAAATTAATGCTAGGAAAGTGGCGATCAACCCTATACCAACTATTTGTACAATATCGATGACCGCTACCTCCTTTTATCCGCTAAACAAAAAGACGGATTGAATTTTTTGAAATAAGTCTTCCAATAATGTTGCCACTTTGAATAACACAAAAATAAACCCGATTAACGTTATCCATTGAACAAACTCATTTTTATCAGCTGCTTTTAAGACCGTTGCAATCATAGCTAACACAATCCCGAGTCCTGCAATTTGAAAAACTGTAGTGATGTCCATCTATTGCTCCTCCATTCACTGTCACATTAATAGAACGATTATTAGTAAACCTGATAAAACACCTAAGCTTTTTAGCATTTTTTCGTGCCTAGCTTGAGCATCTCTTGCATCCGCTTCTTCTCTTTCTAAGTGCGAGAGCGTTAAGCGGATTTGCTTTTGCTGCTGCACTCGATCATGCTGTCCTAACGTTGCACCAAACTGCATTAAAATTTCAAATTCAGGCTTTCCTAATGCTGTTTCTGGCCAAGCTTTTATTAGTGTTTTTTCCCACGCTATCTTTACATTTGTACTTTCCTCTTCCAATGAGCTAGAAAATAATAAGAAAATAGTTGCGATTGGTTTCGGAACTTGCGCAGCTAAGCGATTACTAGCCTCTTTCAACGGAACATGACCGAACATGATTTCTGCCTCTAACGTTTGCAGAGCGTATTTTAGATGCCTAAGCTGCTTCGGTCTGTTACTTAAGCGATTTGCAAAGGAAAAGCCAATTAATGTTGTCGCTATCAAAATAATTAGTGCTCCAAGTATTTTCATCGTTTCACCAACACCTTTGGCTCGTTTAAGGAAAGTGATAAATCACGTAATTGCTGATCCTTCACATTCGTTACATAACCTGGTTTTTTTGTATCTCCTAACTCAAAATAGCGTTGAAAAACTTTATCTTGAAACAGAGGTTTTAAGGTTGGCCGATTCATAACTTCATCTGTGTTTTTCCCGTGAGCCGTTACAATTATTTTCACCCCTGCATGAATTGCTTCAATGATTGCATCACAATCTTCTTTTCTTCCTATTTCATCAACAATAATGACGTCAGGGCTCATTGAACGTATAAGCATCATCATTCCTTCTGCTTTAGGGCAAGCATCTAAAACATCGACTCGATGTCCTAAATTATGTTGCGGTACCCCTTTCACACTTCCGGCAATTTCTGAACGCTCATCAACAATTCCTACCTTTTCAGACGCTATTTTTCTTTCTGGAATCCCTTCACTGATAACCCTTGCAATATCCCTTAGGAGCGTTGTTTTACCAGTTTTCGGAGGACCTATAAGTAAAGTATTTTGCCATTGTCGTTCATATAAAAAAGGCAAGTATTTATTCGCTATGCCGATTATTTGCTTTGCTATCCGAATATTAAATGAGCTAATCTCCCTTATTGCTTTGACAAAGCCATTTTCTGTGATTACCTTTCCTGCTAAGCCAACTCGATGTCCACCTTTAATGGTGATGTAACCCTTTTTTAACTCTTCATCTAATGTATAAAGTGAAAATTGACTAAGGTGATTCAGTAGATGAATGCCATCGTCATGGCTTGCAATATAAGGCTTGTTATTCACAAGAGGGTATTTTGGCATTCCACTAATAATTAATTCTAATGGATGATCAATTCTAACCCGTATCTCCTCTATTAAATCTTTTTGACTGCAATTTTCGATACAAGCTTTAATCGAAGGTGGCAGTATTGATAGGATATGTTTCATGATATTTCACCTCGTTATTTCATTCGTATGCTAGCTTGGACATTTTATGACGTGTTATCTGTACAAACCTATTAAAATTAAACCTACTCCTGAAGCTATAAAGAAGAGCTTTTGAAACGAGAGTTCATCTGCCATATAAATTAACCCTAACGTCATCGTTAAAAGAAAGATGACAGGTCCAATCGTAGCTAATATTGCGTTTATCGCTAACGCTTTTTTAACATCATTTAATAGAAGCATGACAATTGCAGCTGAAAATTCTATTAATCCCGATAATAGGCGTAACCCTGCCATTGATAAAATTGTAGGTTCAATATGTGAAAGCCATTTTTTCATTTCATTCACCTCACTTCACCATATGCTTGGACATTATTTTTTAGAAATGAAAGCATTAAAAAAGCTCGCCGAATTGGCGAGCTTTTGCAGAATATTTTTTTGGGTCAAAAAAAAGATGGCATAAGCCATCTTTTGCAATTAACTTTTAAGACTGAGCGCGTGAAACGTATTTTCCTTCAGTCGTATTAATAATTAGTGTTTCCCCTTCGTTTATGAAGAAAGGAACTTGTACAATTAAACCAGTTTCAAGTGTAGCTGGCTTTGTACCACCAGAAGCAGTATCACCTTTAATTCCTGGCTCCGTTTCTGTTACTTGAAGTTCAACAGATTTAGGAAGTTCAACCCCTAATGTTTCACCTTCATATGTCATGATAGCTACTTCCATGTTTTCCTTTAAATACTTTAATTCATGTTCAATTTGAGCAGCTGGTAATTCAATTTGCTCATATGAGTTTAAGTCCATAAATGCATGTGTGTCACCACTAGCATATAGGTACTGCATTTTGCGGTTTTCAATACGAGCTTTTGAAACTTTTTCTCCGCCTCGGAACGTTTTTTCTTGGATTGAACCTGTACGTAAGTTACGTAGTTTAGAGCGTACAAATGCTGCTCCTTTTCCTGGCTTTACGTGTTGGAATTCTAACACTTGCCAAATTCCACCGTCTACCTCAATTGTTAATCCTGTACGAAAATCATTTACTGATACCATGTATTTTCCTCCTAGTCTTTGCAAAACAAATAGATGTTATAAAATTATAAAATAATTAACTCTTTTGTTGAGTGAGATAATGATTTATTTCCCGTTTCAGTTACCACTGTATCATCTTCAATACGGACGCCACCTAAACCTGAAATGTAAATACCAGGTTCTACAGTAACTACCATTCCTGGTTGAAGAACAGTTTCAGACTTAAATGATAGTCCTGGTCCTTCGTGTACTTCTAAACCGATACCATGACCAGTCGAGTGTCCGAAATATTCCCCATATCCAGCTGCTTTAATGTGATCTCTAGTTAATGCATCTGCTTGAATCCCTGTAATACCTGGTTTAATACCAGCCATACCTTTTAATTGCGCTTGTAGAACTACATCGTAAATTTTACGTAATTCTTCTCCAGGCTCACCAACTGAAATAGTACGTGTAATATCTGAGCAGTACCCTTTATAGTACGCACCAAAGTCTAACGTTACAAACTCTCCAGTTTCAATGATTTTATCAGACGCTACACCGTGTGGTAGTGCTGAACGATACCCAGAAGCTACAATAATATCAAATGATGAAGAAATAGCCCCTTGTTTTCTCATGAAGAACTCTAATTCATTGGAAACATCAAGTTCACTAATTCCTGGTTTTATGTAAGTTAAGATGTGATCAAACGCTGCATCTGCAATTTCTGTTGCTTCTTGTAACGTTTTAAGCTCGTCTGCATCTTTAATCATTCGTAGCTTTTCAACTAATTGAGAAATAGGAATAAGCGTCCCATTAATTGCCTTTTCATAAGCACGATAAACACTAAATGTCATATGGTCTTGTTCAAAACCTAACTTAGTGATACCCATTGCTGCTGCTTCTTTCCCAACTTCATCAATGATAGGGCCAGTATGTTGAACAATTTCAAATTCTGTTGCTTGTTCTTTTGCTTGATCAATATAACGGAAGTCAGTAATAAACTTCGCTTCTTTTTCTGAAATTAATACAACTCCTGCAGTACCTGTAAACCCAGTTGCATAACGACGATTGTAGCCACTAGTAATTAAAAGTCCATCAATGCCGTATTCTTTAAACTTATCACGAATTCTTTCTAATTTCCCCATGATTAATCCCCCTCAACGATATTTTTAATAGCTAAACAAGCTAAAGTATAACTTTGAAATCCTAAGCCTGTAATTTGCCCATTCGTCACGGGAGCAAGAACTGATTGGTGTCTAAATCCCTCTCGATTATGTACATTTGAGATATGAACTTCAATGACAGGTACTTGCGTATCAGCTATAGCGTCTCTTATTGCATAGCTATAATGAGTAAATGCTCCTGCATTCAAGACAACCCCATCAAAGATTTCACTTTCTTGCAACCAATCAATTATTTGTCCTTCGTAATTGGACTGTTTACATACTACTTCAAAATCGTTAACATCCGCAAAAGAATGTATCTTTTCGAGTAGTTGCTCAAAAGATTTCGTTCCGTAAACTTGCTGATCACGATGACCTAGTTTGTTTAAATTTGGTCCATTTATTACTAGTATTTTCATCTGCACCTATTCCTTAAAAAAATAGAATGTTCCTTGAACATTCTACCATAAGAGCAGTTAATTTGAATACATTTCTGACGATTTCTCACGATTCATTTCTTTATAATCAAAAGAAATGGAATATCCGATAAAAACTCCATATAAAATATATAAACATATTGTTGTAATATTTGTGGACCATCCAAGCTCTTTTACAGATTTCAGATCTTGAAATAGTGGATTGAAAATGAAGAAAACGAGCGCCCATAATCCAACACCATAAACGATTCCTAACCACATGCCTTCAATCTTTGAAAATAGGCCTTTATAAATTAGTGCAACTGGAATGGATAATACTCCGATGGCAACTATTCCGATAAATTGGCCTAAAACTCCTGTCTTCCAGTCACCAACAGCCCACGGTTGCAAAACTAATGCTGGACCAAGCTTAGTAAAGCTAAATATGTAAGCAACATAACCGAGTAAACTCCAAAAAATTCCTCCTACTACTCCAGTTATCATTGCTTTTACAAGTGGTGACATTGGTTGTTCTTGCTGATTTTGTTCTAGTTTTTCTTTTGCCATTTTTATAACCACCTATTTTTTTATTTTTTATTTTATCCTTTAATAGAGGTCTAAATGAGCTCTTTTTTGGATAAAATGTTGTCATTGCTCATAATCACGGTAGAGGTTTAGCGTTATTTTTTGTAAAATAGAGTTAAGTTATACAAAGAATAGGTTGGTGCTAAACATGACAAACAAAAAACAGTCAGCATATGGTGGCCAGGCAATCGTTGAAGGAGTAATGTTTAATGGGAAACATTGCACTGTTTCAGCTATTCGCCGCAAAGATAATTCCATCGATTATTTCACACAAGAGAAACAAGAACGACCAGTTTTAAATAAATTAAAAAAAGTTCCTTTTTTACGAGGGCTAGTTGCTATCGTTGAAGCAAGTGCTATCGGATCGAAACATTTAACATTTGCTAGCGACCGCTATGATGTTGATCCAAAAGAAGAAGAGAAAGTATTCGCAGAACAAAAGCAATCAAAAATGACATTGATCTTTGGTGCAGCTTTTATTGGAATCATTTCTTTCATTTTTGCTAAACTCGTTTTTACTGGTCTTCCTGCAATCGTGGCACACACACTTAAACCGATAGATATTTTCTCGGGACACATCGCACAAAACTTAGTGGAAGGTGCAATTAAGTTCATATTTTTACTCGGTTACATTTACTTTATATCGTTAACACCGTTAATTAAACGTGTTTTCCAATATCATGGTGCAGAGCACATGGTAATTAACGCTTATGAAGCAAAAGTTCCTTTAACTATTAAAAATGTTCAAAACCAATCTAGATTACATTATCGCTGTGGAAGTAGCTTTATCTTATTTACTGTCATTGTTGGTATTTTCATTTATTTATTTGTTCCTTCAGATCCATTGTTAGTAAGGCTAGCATATCGTGTTGCACTAATACCTGTTGTGTTAGGAGTAGCATTTGAGTTTCTTCAACTGACTAATAAGTTAAGAGAAGTTCCAGTATTACGTTTTATCGGATATCCTGGACTATGGTTACAGCTCTTAACTACAAAAAAACCTGATGATGACCAAGTTGAAGTAGCAATCGCTTCTTTTAACAAAATGTTAAGCCTTGAGAATGAATTAAGGGATGAAAAGGCAGTATAAAACAGCTAAGGAGGTCAATATTTTGGGTAACTTAAGAAAAAACCCAATAGTATTAATAATATTAGCATTAGCTGGAATTGGCTTAATTAATATACTCATAACAAATCCAAGTTCACTTTTTATGTATTTAGGTATCATTGTTGTCTCGTCTATTGTACTTTTTACCCTATTTCGCTTTATTCAAAACAGAACTGGAACTGGCAATAGACTCGGTAGCAAATATCGTCAAGCTGTCAAACAATCTAAAAAAATGCATGGAAAAAGTAATCTAAAAAAAGCGAAACGAAAAAGAACACATTTGACTGTCATTGACGGAAAAAAAGATAAAAAGAAAAATGGAGCAGTGTAATTCGCTGCTCCATTTTTAATAAATCCACCTTTTAAAAAACTTTTCAGCACATTTCTTTCCAAGCTGTAAAAGTTTTTCTTTTTGGTCATTTGTAATATTAAATTCAGTCGTAACAACATCCTTAACAGGAATAAAGATAATGTTCTTTTCATGAGATGTAGCGATATGTCTGGCATCATGAGCATCTTTCATCGTATCAAATAATGCACCATATAATTCAAATGCATTCTTTATTTTACGACTTGCCACGTTTTCCAATGACGGGCTTAAGCGGAATCCGATTGTTGGGTACTTTTCACCATTCTGCTCCTCAAACAACCATATTGGAAAATTACTTAATACTCCGCCATCGACGATAATTCGATTTTCTCCTTCATTCGTGTGCAACTTTATCGGCTCAAAGAAATAAGGTAGCGAACTACTCATCCTAACAGCTCTAGCAACAGAGAACTTTTCAGGTAAAAATCCATAATCCTCTAAGTCATCTGGCAAAACCATAATTCTTCCCTTTGAAAGGTCAGAAGCTATAATTCTTAGTTTTCCTTGTTTTATGTCACCAAATGTCTTTATTCCTTTTTTAGCTAGAATATTTTCTAACCACTTCTCTAACGCATCTCCCCGGTATAAACCTAAGCGCCAATAAATACTGATCCATTTTAAAACTGAGTAGGAAAAAATTGATTTTCGCGTATCCAACAATTTTGTAAATTTCGTTTCTAGCAATAATTTTTTAATTTCATCTGTCGTATATCCGGCCATTATTAATGATGCAATAATTGCACCAGCACTTGTTCCAGCAACTTTATTAAATGTAAAGCCTCGTTTCTCGACTTCTTCTAACGCACCTAATAGAGCAATTGCTTTTATGCCTCCTCCGGAGAAAACACCATTAATTTTCATCTGGACTCCTCCTCTCTATACTACTTTAATGAGTAGGAGATAAAATTAGACCAAAAAAAGCAACCATCAAATGGTTGCTAATCTTCACTTTTATTTTTTTGTATTTCTTTTAATGCTTCAACACGTGACTGTTCATCTTCAAAAAATTGAACTAAGTCACCAATCCGGTCTATTGCATCCCAACTAAGGTGATGTTCGATTCCTTCGACATCTTCATAAATATGTTTCTCATCAACGCCAATGACTCGCAGAAATTGTTCTAATAACTCGTGTCGATCAACGAGCCTTTTCCCAACCTTTTTTCCCTTTGGCGTTAAGATTAACCCTCTATATTTTTCATAAATTAAATAATCATCTTTATCTAATTTTTGAACCATCTTTGTAACTGATGACGGATGGACTTTAAGTGCTTCAGCTATGTCAGATACTCGAGCATAACCTTTCTCTTCAATAAGTAAGTATATTTGTTCGATGTAATCTTCCATACTCGGTGTCGGCATGGCTTTCTCTCCCCGTACTTTTAATAGATACTTACCATCATACACCAGTTTTATTATGAGTGACAAGCAAACGGGAAAACTTACGTAAAATATTCTACTCGTGACTCAGGAAAATAATTTTCAATGTATTTTTCAATCGTTGATCTTAATTCTGCTTCTTCATCTTTTGGATAAATATATTTTCCAATCCCATACCTTCCCCATTTGTACCTTCTTTTTTCTTCATCCATTTCTAACTTCGATTTAGGGTAGCGCTTTTCAATAACCTTTTTCGCTGGCTTTGTATAGCGATGTTGAATTAATTCAAACGTAATATCTTTGCGGTATTTTTCTGGAACCTTTTCATCTAATTTCTTAAACATTTCTAAGTAGCCTTCCTGCCAGTTCTCATGAAGATATAACGGGGCAAGTACAAACCCTAAAGGATAACCTGCTTCGACAACTTTTACTGCAGCATTAATTCTCTCTTCAATCGTTGATGTACCAGGTTCAAAGTTTTTGGCAACATAATCAGAATTGATAGAAAAGCGAAATCTCGTTTTTCCACGATGGTCAGCATCCAATAAATGATCAACATGTTCATATTTTGTCGTGAATCGCAAATGACCATATTCTGATTTCCCGATAAATTCTATCGTTTTCTTTAATGTATGCGTTAAATGATCAATCCCAACAATATCTGACGTACACGATGCTTCAAACCTTGTTATTTCTGGGGCACGTTCATCCATATATTTTTGTGCTTGTTCAAAAATATCATCGACATTTACATAGGCACGAATGTACGGCTTACTACCTAACGTTGTTTGCAAATAACAATAATGACAGTGGCCCATACAGCCTGTAGCTAGTGGTATGGCATACTCTGCTGATGGCTTGGACGTATCAAACTTTAATGTTTTGCGTATGCCAACTACAAGCGTTGATTTCGCATTTCGATACTTTTGCAAGTCATTGTCACCTGGTATGTTTCGAACTTGATTATGGGACGTCGTCTCACGGATCTCCATACCCATTTTCTCAAATTTTTCTTTGAGTTCAAGCCCAAGGGGATATTCCAATGCTTTCGGCTCAATATAGACTAATTGCGGAACAAAAGGCTTCATTTGTTCACCTCCTTACGTTTAGTTTGTACATTTTTCGAAAAAAAAACGGAAGATGCATAATTTGCATCTTCCTTTTATGATTAAAGTCCACATTTTAATTGTGCATTACAGTTCGAACAAGTGTTACATCCACCGATTTCTTTCACACTACCTTTGCGACATATCGGACAAACGTTTCCTACTTCAGAGCCGATAGTTATCGAAGTGTCCTCTAATGGGGCAATTGTTTCTATTATTGCTACATGTACATTTTCTTTATCTTCTAGTTGAAATTCTTCTTGAAGATAATTTTCTTCTGCTGTTAGCGATAGTACTTGTGCATCACGACTTCCGTCAACATATACTGTTCCACCTTTTGCCCCTCCTTTATACAATCTCTCATAAACAGCTTGTACTTGTTCAACGGCATACCCTTTTGGTGCATTAACAGTTTTACTTATGGAGCTATCAATCCACCTTTGAATGACACATTGCACATCAGCATGTGCTTCAGGGGAAAGTTCCATTGCCGAAACGAACCATTCAGGTAATGTCTCAATTGATTTGTCGAGATTATTTTTTAAGTATTCATCAACAATTGGTGCATTTACTTCGATAAATTTTCCTAAACGACCGCTTCTGAAATATTGGAATGCAAAGTAAGGCTCTAAACCGGTGGAAACTCCGATCAAAGTCCCAGTGGATCCAGTGGGAGCGACGGTTAATAAGTGCGAATTTCGAATGCCATATTTTAATATATCTTGCCTAATATCTTCAGGCATCTTTTTCATAAATCCAGTGTTAATGAATTTCAAGCGAAGCTTTGTTGTTTCCTCTTCTGTTTTTCCCACTAAGAATGGAAAACTTCCTTTTTCCTTTGCTAGTTCAATTGAAGTTCGATAAGCAGTCGTAGCAATTGTTTCAAAGACTTTATCGATTAACTCGTTACCTTCGTTTGACCCATAAACTGTTTCACAATAGATTAACAAGTCATGAAGTCCCATTATTCCAAGTCCTACACGACGTTCTCCAAGTGCTTGCTTTTTATTTTCCTCTAAAAAATAGGGAGTTGCGTCAATGACGTTATCCTGCATTTTCACACCAACTTCAACGATTTCTTTTAGTTTGTTGAAATCTACTGTTTTTGTTTGTTTGTTTGCTACATTTGCTAAATTGATTGCAGCTAAGTTACATACAGAATATGGTGCTAGAGGTTGTTCCAATATTGTTATCCTATCAGCTTTTTATCTGATAGTTCTTACGGTTGGTATTCCCGCAAGTTCAGCATACCTTATCATTACTAATTGTAATGCTGCGGCCTCGTGGATGGATTATATTCTCACATTGAGGTTCACCATCTATGCGTTGCCCCTGACTAGTATTTTAATTCTAGCCTTCGGTTCGGATTAGCGTTTCAGCCTTCCCGCTTCATTCCGCAGTTTTTTACGTGAGGCAAACTAAGCTACTTTACCACACGGATTCGTCGCAACAACTTTTTGTCCATATGCTTTTGCATTGGTCATTTCATTGGCATTATCGACGAAGAAAATGCCAGGTTCGGCGCTATATGTCGCACATACATTAATTAAATCCCATAGTTCACGTGCTTTCACGTAGCGGTACGTTTTTACTTTCATACCCATTTTCGCCCATTCGCGAACATCGCCAACTTCATGCCATTTTTCATTATAAAATGCCATTTCGTCTTTCGAATAACTTTCTACATCTGGAAATTGTAGAGGGAAGTCATCATCATTTTCAACAGCGTCCATAAACTCTTTCGTAATACATACAGATATATTGGCTCCTGATAAAAATTCCGGGCGATGAACTCCATATATACCACCATCTGCTAATTTTTTCTCTGCTTCTGCTATTGCTTGTTCTGTAAATCCACCTTGTCCTGGGTGGTCTTTCAAATTAATTATCCCTTGAAAAATTGTTCTTTCTACCTCTGAAAGTGGCGTGAATTTTAGCTTGTCCTTCGCAAGTCTTTTAATTTCTTCATCTTCTGTATTATTTATTAAGAAACGTAAAATGTTAGGATTTTGCATCTTACTAATGATAAATTCCAAGATGTCTGGTGCTGTTACGTTTAGCATTAACATTTGTGCCCCACGCTTTTTGTTACTCCATTATTACTAATGGGGATAGGTCATTTCTGCCTATCTCTCATGCTTTCACATGAGTTCAGACTATATCATCAAGGAAGTAAATTTCTTATATTTTCGATCTAATTTAAGAGTTCCATGGGCATATAATAGTTCCTCTAGGAATATTAACTTTTCTACTAATATCATTTTGGCTTAACCCTTGCTCGTATAGTTCTAAAAATCTTTTAAGAAACTCTTCCTTGTCTTGCGCCCCATAAAACCGTCTCCGCTTTTTATGGTCTACTTTCTCCATGTTATTCACATCCTTTATTCGTGTTTAGTGTAGGAGATTTTGATAGTCGTTGAACGTTCACCTTTGTTTCCAAAGGTGCTTCGCTGCTGATTGCCCATTTCTTATCTTCATTGTTTTTCAAACATTCACGCTTGCTGTCACCAGCTACGTTGTAGTAAATGAAGCTTTAGGGTGTTCCAGCAATTCACAAGATTTTACTCCCGCCATGGTATTAACGGGACCCGCCCTGCTCAACTAGATGAGTCAATTGCGCGATGTCATCTAGCCAGGAGACTGAACCCGAGCTCTTTCCATTCACACCTTTAGCTAACGTATTTCTTGGACGGAGTGTCGACCCATTTGTTCCAACTCCCCCACCACGACTCATTATTTCCATTACTTTTTTACGGTGGTCAGAAATCCCTTCACGTGAATCTTTTACATAAGGCATCACGTAACAATTAAAAAAAGTAACGTCCTTTTCTGCACCTGCTCCATATAAAACTCTACCAGCAGGGACAAAATTTAATGATGCAAGTTGGTTATAGAAACGTTCTTCTATCTCTTTTCTTTTCACAGGATCTGACTCTACTTTTGCTAAGCCTCTTGCATTCCGTTTAGCAATTTGTTCATAAAAAATTTCTAGTGGCTTATCAACAACATTAATAGACTTAGTAATGATGCCAGTCCCAGCCGCTTCACCTTCTAAAACACCTCGATATTCCTCATCTACTTGCACTTTTACTTTGTAATTTTCTTTGTCAACTTCAGTTATAAATCCTAAACCTCTTGCAGGAAATTTTGGGTCTTCTTTTACAGTTAATACAACAAAATCTCCAACTTTTAATGTTTTCTTTTCAGTATCTTTAAAAGAATATCGGTCAAGCATAACTAAGCGTGATACACCTTCATGAGTTATCTTCATATCTTCTGTTATTGGGTGTACTTGTGGAAAATAGGCAATATCCTCATTTAGCTTTTCCAAGTTAATTGACATGTTCGCTGACGTAACAACTGGCAATATATATTCCTCCCCAAAATCTATTAATTTTCCAATTAGAATATTGGAAAACTTTCCTATATGATAACAACTATTAAATCTAATATCAATATATTGTGTTACATTTAATACAAAATTACTATATGTTGATATTGGTGCATATAAAATAAATTTTGTCAATATTATAAAATAATAGAATTTGCTAAATAATAGAGTATTCCCAAGGATAATAATGGTATTTAATAATCTTGAAAAAATACAAGGATTGAAAAATTGATAAATAAAAAACGCCTAGGCAAAATTCCTAGACGTTGAAATGGTTGTAAAATCTTTGAATGATTAACCATTGTAATATTTGTTATTTTGAATTTAGCGTTTATAATTCCATTCTTCACTTCTATATTTCTCTGCAATTTGGTTCACTTGCTTCAATTGCTCATCTGTTAATGAATATGGGATTAATTCTATATTTAATCCTTTTTCAAACCCTTCTTTAAAAGCTACTTTCGCTTCTTCAACAGTCACAGGCGAACGAAGAGCATTTATTGCTACTGCCTTCTTTTTGAAGTTTTCTTGCATCCGTTGACGAATTCGCTCACTTTTAAAGATGAAACAATCGAACAGCATATCTTCATCTATATCTAGTAATATTGAACCATGTTGCAAGATTACTCCCTTTTGCCTTGTTTGTGCACTTCCTGCCACTTTTCGACCTTCGACAACTAATTCATACCAGGAAGGGGCATCAAAGCATACAGAGGAACGTGGGTCTTTTAGGCCCTGCTTTTCAAGTTCTGTTTGTGGTATTGCAAAATATGCATCTAAACCAAGGTTAATGAAGCCTTCCAAAATCCCTTGAGAGATTACGCGGTATGCTTCTGTAACGGTTTTCGGCATTTCTGGATGATCTTCTGAAACAATTACACTATATGTAAGTTCTTTATCATGTAACACACCTCTACCACCAGTAGGACGTCTTACAAAACCTAATCCATATTTGTTCACCATATCAAAATTTATTTCTTTTTCTGCACGTTGAAAATATCCGATGGAAAGTGTTGCTGGATTCCAACCATAAAAACGAATAACTGGAGGGATTTCTCCTTTGCTATTCCATTCTAGTAATGCTTCGTCTAAAGCCATATTAAATGCTGGGTCGCAATTACCTGAGTCAATAAACATCCATTTTTCTTTTGTCATAGTAAGCCTCTTTCATTTCATTGTAACGTCGTACTAAGTTTATCAAACTGCTATAAAAAATCAAAGATTTGATTTTCCTTTGCCAATTTTCACATGGCAATTTATAATAGATATGGTATATGTATTATTGGAATAATAAAGGAGTGTAAGCAATGTTAGAATGGATCATTGCTATTATCGTCGGTTTACTAGTATATTTTCTAATTACAAAAGTTATTTTTAAACCACGTTATTTGCAAACATTAACAGAAGATGAATTTAAAGAAAACTTAAGAAAAGTACAGCTAATTGATGTACGTGAGCCACAAGAATATGAAGCAGGTCATATTTTAGGCGCAAGAAACATCCCTTTATCACAATTAAAAATGCGATTAATTGAATTAAGAAAAGACAAGCCTGTTTACTTGTATTGCGCAAGCGGTAATCGCAGTATGCGAGCAGCAGCACTTTTAAAGCGTAACGGCTATGAGACGCTTTGCCACTTACAAGGTGGTTTTAGAAAATGGACAGGAAAAATTAAAAAGAAATAATACTTCTTATTCGGCAGTGCATGTTAATGTGCTGCTTTTTTTATTGGAATGATAAACCATGTATAGCAAATACTAAAATAACATTTTGTTAACTGAAAGGTTTGATACCATTTGAACAGAAAGTTATTTTTAAAGTATTTTTTGCTTTTTATAGTCAGTATGCTGTTTTGTTTTTCAATAAAGCAAGTAGTTGCAATGGAAGAGAATCAGGCAAATATAAAAGAAAAAGTTCCTATTTACTACACACCAGAAGATGTTTTAATTGCTTTATTATCACCAAAACTGCATGAAATAGTTAAAGAACACTATGGAAAAAAGACAACAGTTGAGGTTTATAACATTGTTGATATTTCATTAATACATTCGACAACTACAACATTAGGTGGTTGGTTTGAGATTGAATTAATGTTACGTGTTGGTGAACTTGAAAACACTACATACGATATAGTTACGCTTAAAATTACCGCTCCAAATACTCGTCCCGAAAATAGAAAGACCATTAGAGAGGTTAATGATATTAAAGTAGATTTAGTAGAATATAAGAAAATTAAAAGGAAGAATGATTAAAATAAAGTATAAAAGAGCTTTGAGATTATTCTCAAAGCTCTTTTTCAAATTCACTATTGTGCTTCTTTTTGATAACGTAATATCGGCTTTCTTGCAGCTAATGTTTCATCCATACGAGAAACAACTGTATTGTGAGGTGCTTCTTGTACGATCTCTGGTGTTTCTTCCGCTTCTTTCGCAATTTGAATCATCGCGTCACAGAATTCGTCTAACGTTTCTTTTGCCTCTGTTTCCGTTGGCTCAATCATAATACATTCCTCAACATTTAGTGGGAAGTAGATTGTTGGCGGATGGTAACCAAAATCAAGTAAGCGTTTTGCAATATCAAGCGTACGAACGCCAAGCTTCTTTTGACGTCTTCCACTTAATACAAACTCATGCTTGCAATAACGGTCAAATGGCGCATCATAGAATGGCTTTAAACGTGCAAACATGTAGTTTGCATTTAATACTGCATAATCAGATACTAACTTAAGTCCATCAGGACCCATTGTACGAATGTACGTGTAGGCACGAACGTTAATGCCAAAGTTTCCGAAATAAGGTTTTACTCGGCCGATCGATTGTGGACGGTCATGATCTAATAAGTACATACCATCTCGCTTTATTACAACTGGTTTCGGTAAGTAAGGAACTAAGTCTTTTGCTACTCCTACAGGTCCTGAACCAGGTCCACCACCACCGTGAGGGCCAGTAAATGTTTTATGAAGATTTAAGTGAACGACATCAAAGCCCATATCTCCAGGACGAGCTGTTCCTAAAATTGCATTCATATTCGCTCCGTCATAGTAAAGCTTACCGCCAGCTTCGTGAACGATTTTTGCCATTTCTAAAATATTTTCTTCGAACAACCCTAATGTGTTCGGATTCGTAAGCATTAATGCTGCAGTATCTTCCCCAACTACACGTCGTAAATCTTCTAAGTCAACTAGTCCTTGTTCATTCGATTTAACTGTGATTGTGTCAAATCCTGCTACAGTTGCAGATGCTGGGTTTGTCCCGTGTGCTGAATCTGGTACGATTACCTTTGTTCGCTTATCATCACCATTTGCTTCATGGTAAGCACGGATCATCATTAATCCAGTCCACTCTCCATGGGCACCAGCTGCAGGTTGAAGTGTTACCGTATCCATACCAGTTATCTCTTCAAGAGACGTTTGCAATTCATGCATTAACTCTAATGCACCTTGCACTGTTTCAACTGGTTGTGAAGGGTGAATGTGTGCAAATCCTGGGATACGAGCAACAAATTCATTTACTTTTGGATTGTATTTCATCGTACAAGACCCTAAAGGATAGAATCCTGAGTCAACACCATGGTTACGGTTAGATAAAGCAGTGTAATGACGCATGATTTGTAATTCGTCCACTTCAGGAAGTTCAGGCGCTTCCTCGCGAATGTATTCACTTGGTAATAAGTCATCAATATTTTCAGTAGGGATATCCATTACAGGAAGGCTGTATCCTCCACGGCCTTCTTTGCTAAGTTCAAAAATGAGTGGTTGATCTTTTTTATGCATTGTAATCCCCCAATTCTTTCGCAAGTGTATCTATTTCTTCCTTCGTACGAAGTTCAGTTACTGCAATTAGCATATGGTTCTCTAACTCAGGGTAATCATTACCTACGTTGTAACCACCAATAATACCTTTTTCAAGTAGCTTCTTATTTACCTCTTCAATCGGAGCATTTAATTTTACGACAAACTCATTAAAGCTTGGTCCGTTAAAGATAGCAGGGATACCATGCTCTTGTAATTTCTTTTTCGCATAATTTGCACGTTGAATGTTTTGCGCTGCCATTTCTCTTACGCCACGTTTACCAATAGCTGTCATTGCGACAGAAGCTGCTAACGCATTTAACGCTTGGTTTGAACAGATATTCGAAGTAGCTTTTTCACGACGAATATGTTGCTCACGTGCTTGAAGCGTTAAAACAAATCCACGTACGCCATTTTCATCTTTTGTTTGCCCAACTAAACGGCCAGGAACTTTACGCATTAATTTTTTAGAAACGGCAAAGTAACCACAATGAGGTCCACCGTATTGTGCAGGAATACCAAATGGTTGTGCATCACCGATACAAATATCTGCACCGAACTTACCAGGTGGCTGTAATAGCCCTAAAGCTAAAGGATTACTTGAAACAACGAATAAAGCTTTTTGCGCGTGAATGATTTCTTCTAATTCTTTCAATGGTTCAACTTGACCAAAGAAGTTAGGGTATTGAATGATTACACTAGCTGTATTATCATCCACTTCTGCTTTTAGCTGCTCTATATCAGTCATTCCATTTGGAGTATCAATTTCCACCACTTCAAGGTTAAAACCTTTTGCATATGTTTTAAGCACTGCTCTTGATTGTGGGTTGACCCCTTTAGATACGATAATTTTCGTTTTTCTTGTATGACCATAGCTTAAAGACGCTGCTTCAGCTAAAGCTGTTCCCCCATCATACATAGAAGAGTTTGCAACTTCCATTCCAGTCAATTCACAAATCATCGATTGGAATTCAAAAATTGCTTGTAATTCCCCTTGTGAAATTTCAGGTTGGTAAGGCGTATAAGCTGTATAAAATTCTGATCTTGAGATTACGTGATCAACAATCGTTGGGATGTAATGATCGTAAACTCCCGCACCTAAAAATGATGCATACTCTTTCGTATTTACGTTTTTATTAGCAAGTGCAGAAAGTTCTTTAATTAAATCACTTTCAGATGCAGCTTCTCTAATATTAAGACTCCCTTTAAATTTTACCTCTTTAGGAATATCTGAAAATAGTTCATCAATTGAATTAGCTCCAATTGTTTCTAGCATTTGTTTTTCGTCAGTTTCTGTCATTGGTAAATAACGATGCTTCATAGCTTTACCCCTTTCTCATTAGGCAATTAAATTAGTTGCGTGGTCTTTTATAAAATGGTGTTGGAACAATTTTTGCTTTTAAGCGACGTTTACGTACTTGTACTTCTACTTCGTTATCTAACTCAGCATGCTTGCTATCGATTATAGCAAGTCCGATGTTCTTTCCTAACGTCGGTGATTGTGTACCAGTTGTTACTTCACCAATCTTTTCACCATTAACAAATACTTCATAACCAGTTCTCGGAATACCTTTTTCAATCATTTCAAGACCGACGATTTTACGCGGTGTTCCTTCTTCTTTTTGCTTTTTTAGCACTTCTTGACCGATGAAAGGTATTTCTTTATCTACCTTTACAGCAAAACCAATTCCCGCTTCAAGAGGCGAGATGTTCGCAGACAATTCTTGTCCGTAAAGAGCTAAATTCGCTTCAAAGCGAAGTGTATCACGTGCACCTAAACCGATTGGAAGCACTCCATCTTCTTTACCAGCTTCAAGAATAGCGTTCCAAAGAGCAATTGCGTCTTCGTTATTACAATAAATTTCAAACCCATCTTCCCCAGTGTATCCAGTGCGAGAAACCAGTGCTTTCTTACCAGCAATTTCTACACCTTCAGCAAATTTAAAGAAACGGATAGTGCTTAAATCATAGTCTGTTAGCTTTTGCAAAGTCTGTTCGGCTTTCGGACCTTGTAAAGCTAATTGAGCTACGTTATCAGAAACATTGGTAACGGTTACATCTTCCGTCACATGTGATTGTAACCAATCAAAATCTTTGGCAATATTAGCTGCATTTACAACTAATAAATAATCATTCTCAGATTTTCTATATACTAGGAGGTCATCGACAGTCCCACCATTTTCATAGCACATCGCAGTGTATTGTGCACCGCCATCTTTTAGCTTAGAAACATCGTTTGTCATCATCTTTTGTAAATATGTAAGTGCTTCAGGTCCTTTGACTTCAATTTCACCCATATGTGAAACATCAAAAAGTCCCGCTGCGCTTCGTACAGCTTCATGCTCTTCTTTAATACTAGAAAATTGAACTGGTAAATCCCATCCACCAAAATCTATTGTTTTTCCACCGTACTCTTTATAAACATTAAATAAAGGTGTGCGCATTAAATCTGACATTTTATTTCCTCCTTTTTTCTTTCGCATACTAAAAAGACAGAGAATACCGCTATTCCATGTATTCTCTGTCCTTTTGACCTGAAAGTTTTCCTCCATAGTACTGCATAAAAGTAGTAGGAGTTTCCTCTTTGGTGGTTAAAGTAGTAGTTCTAGTACTTCAACGCTCTCCAGAGTTGCGTCCAATAAGAGTCTTTTTGCCTGAGAGATTCACAAGAATAATCTTTGTTTGCTCCTTCGGCGCTACATTTGTAGTCTCTCCCCTTATTTTCATTCGCCTTTTCATTCAATTGTATAAAATAAAACTTATAATCTCTTCAAATATTCTCATACTAATAGTAACATTTTCAAAATTAATCCTATCATTTTTTGTAATGTTATGGCAATATACATTTTTCTAAGAAAGGAACATTGTGATGGTCGACATTTCGTTTGATTCATCTTGGGAAGAAAATCTTTTATCAAAAATTGAACAAGATGGCCCGTGGACTTCATGGGAATTGTATAATCTCGCACTCGAAACAGAGGAGCAAACAAGCATTTCTGATTTTTATGGTTTACTAGCACCAGAATATTTAGCAAACTTTCAACCACTTCCACACCAACTTGAAGTAGCAAAAACCGTTTGTGAAAAAATGAACGGAAAAGCAATCTTAGCTGATGAAGTTGGTTTAGGAAAAACAATTGAAGCTGGATTAATCTTAAAAGAATATATGATTCGTGGATTAGCCAAGAAAATACTAATTTTAGTACCTGCTTCTTTAGTTATGCAATGGTGTAGTGAATTAAATGATAAATTTCACATTCCGGCAATTCCTCAAAAGAAGTCTTACGTTTGGGAGCAATGTGATGTAGTAGTCTCTTCAATTGATACAGCAAAACGGAATCCACACCGTGACATTATTTTGCAACAAGATTATGACTTTATCATTATTGATGAGGCTCATAAGTTAAAAAATAAAAAAACGAAAAACTATGAATTTATCCAACAATTAAAAAAGAAGTTTTGTTTATTGTTAACTGCAACACCTGTACAAAATAAAATGGAAGAGATTTTCAACTTAGTTTCTTTATTAAAGCCAGGACATTTAGGTAATGAAGAGAAGTTTGAAGAACTATTTGCAAATAAACAAAGTTCAGAAGATAGTGATTCACAGTTAAGGCAGTTAATAAATAAAGTGATGGTTCGGAATAGACGAGAAGATACTGGTATTGAATGGACGAAACGAGTTGTTAAAACTGTCCCTATTGAATTTAATAATGAGGAAAGACTATTATATGATGCTATTTCAAAATACCGGAGAAATCAAGAAAATTTCGGCGGATCATTTTCAACGATTACACTGCAGCGCGAAGTTTGTAGTAGTAGAGAAGCTGCTTATTTAACATTAAAAAATATGTTAGAGAAGCGAGAGCTAAATGAAGCTGCACAAGGAGAAATACTCGAACTTATCAAGATGATTGAAAATGTTAGTCGCAATTCAAAAGCTGAAAAAGCATTGGAACTTATTCAGAACATTAATGATAAAGTCATTATCTTTACTGAATACCGTGCAACTCAATATTACTTACAATGGTACTTAAAGCAACACGGGATATCGTCCGTTCCTTTTCGTGGTGGCTTTAAAAGAAGTAAAAAGGATTGGATGAGACAATTATTTAAAGACCATGCGCAAGTTCTAATAGCAACGGAAGCTGGCGGTGAAGGTATCAACTTACAATTTTGCCATCATGTCATTAACTATGACTTACCTTGGAATCCGATGCGCTTAGAACAACGAATTGGTAGAATCCATCGTCTTGGACAAGAAAAGGATGTACACATTTATAATTTTGCAACAAAAGATACTGTTGAAGAACACGTTTTAAAACTTCTTTATGAAAAGATTAATATGTTTGAGCGTGTAATCGGAAATCTCGATGAAATACTTACAAAAATCAAAATCGGAAATATTGAAATGCATATTAAAGAGATTTTTGATACATCAGATAGCTCTGGCGAAATAAAAATTAAAATGGATAATCTAACTTCTATTTTACATGAGGATACTAATCAACTGACTGAGGAGATGCCTTATGCAGCAGGAAAAAATTTATAATTATTTAGAACGTTTTTTCACAAGTACGGATTGTGCCATCGTCGATAAAAATGACAGTTATATGACAGTACAGCTTTCTATTGAAATGGATAAAATGTTAATGAATCGTCCTTTTTATTGGCATTACCTTGAAAAAACGGGTGGTAATCCGAATCCAATGAAATTGACATTAGTAACTGACAACAAAAACGCTCCTGAAGGAATAAATGGTGAGTTTATTCACTTTGGTTCACCAAGACTTCATCAAATATTTAAAGCAGCAAAAGAAATGGGTGGCTATATCCGTTTATACGAGAATATTAAAGGGGAACTAAAAACCCCTTTACACCCTTGGATTGAAGTAAACGCAAAAATCTCCTATATTTGTGATCGCAGGAAGGACAATATTATTTCGCTAGGATTAAATTTAATTAACGGAAGCATTGTCGAAGAATTCCATCATAAAATTACTGATTTATCATTAACCCCAAAAATTCCTGATTTCTGTTTTACACTAGCACCTTTAATTAAGCATCAAAGCGGTTTAAATCGGTTGAAAAAGGTTATTACAGAGATGATTGAAAATGATGACTTAAGCTGGGTAGAAAGTGCCAAAGAACGTTGGAATGAAGATCAACAATTATTAAATCATTTTTATGAAGATGTGGAAGAAAAACCGGAAACGTTTTATAACGAGAAATCTGCTATTAAAGAGCAATATGAACCGCGGATCAATGTTGAAGTAATTAACGGTGGGTTGTTTTATTTATCTCCAAATGCAATAAAATAAGTCCATGCAACTAGGCATGGACTTTATTTTTTCTTGAACATGAGCGAAAGTGCAAGTGGGATCATCCCAAACCAATGATATTTTAAAGATGGTTTATTTTCTTTTTTCGCTTTTTTCTCTGCTTTTCTTTGTACTTTTGGTTGATCTATATAACTCACAATTTGTTGTGTAACGAACTTCACGTAATCATTTGTTGACATAAACATCCACCACCATTTTTGTATGCTTTGTACTTAGCATTCTCAAATAACGGCGATCTTAGTCAACAATTTTAATATTTCTTCTGATACTTGAATTTCAGACTTGTCCTTAGTGTCCAGCGTAATGCTCCCATCTTTGTAATATGGTAATCGAGAATGATATAACTTTTCAACATCTTGAGCAGTTTTAGAATAGGATATAGGTCTATTTTGATCCTCTTTAATTCGTTTATATAATTTTTCAAAAGATGAATGATGTAGATATATTATAGTCCCGTTTTTCTTCATAAATTCACGATTTGCTTGCTTTTCGACTATTCCTCCACCTGTAGCAATAACAATATTGTTTTTTTGAGTTCGGAAAAGCTCTTCGGTTTCTAGTTTCCGAAATCCATTTTCTCCAATAGTAGAAAAAAGGGTCGGGATTGAGGTATTGGTTGTTCGTTCTATTTGTTGGTCAAGGTCTATAAAAGGAATGTTTAATTTATGACTTATCAACTGACCAACAGTAGTTTTTCCTACTCCCATAAATCCCGTAAGATACAATGCTTTCACTTACATTTGCCTCCTGCCATTCAATAACAGTCTTTTGTATATTATCATAATGAAACGTTGCATTTCTTACCGTCCCACTTACAATGGCTACCGACATTGTGACAACATACATGCTTTCATTTTCAAAAGAAATATTGTAATTTACCTGACCATCTTCATAAGTAAACGTTCCTGAAAACGACTGTGACGGTCTTGTATTTATTTCAGAAATAATATCAACAATCCCTCTTTGCATCAACGTTTCAAGTACAATCATCTTTTCCATTTCATTTAAAAAAAGTTGTTCACTTTTTAATAATTGTAGTTGGTAAGAGCAGTACACGGTGAATATTAATACTATTGCTAAAGCAAACGGAGTAATAAAACCATGTTCATTTCTCATGTCTAACTCTCCCTGTACGGAGTTAGAGAAATTCGTTTCTGATACTTACTGCCGTTTAATCCAGTCACTTGAATTTCAACACCATTAGATACAATTCGAAAAGTCATACTTTTAACATTTGTAAGCATGACATCATGTCCTTTGTTATTCACTCTTCTTCTTATATAATTTCCATATCTTTCTATTGTAACTACACTTCCATCATCTTTCGTTAGCAAGAGTCTTCCCCACTGATTAGTCAAGCTCCTTGTTTGCCTTAATTCTAACCCAACTTGCTCAAAAAACAAATGTACTTCCATTGGTTTTAGCCAATTTCCAGTTAAATGTTTAGGTATATGCATTCCATTAATGATAATCGGTAACAATGATATTAATACTAAAAAGCAGGAGAATGAGATTAACATTTCTAAAAGGGTAAACCCTTTAGTTTGCTTCAAAACCATATAAACAAAGCTCCTTAAACCGTTTCTCTGTAATTGCCCAATTAATACAAACTTTTATTTTATGATTATTTTTTTGCCTCGTTATTCGTAATTCTTTTTTATTTGGTGTAAAAATGACTGCAGAATCATTAAACGAGTTACTATCCTCATATATATTTTCTTGTAGGTCGTTGTGTAATGTTGTGACAACATACATACTTTCTGAAACATGTTTTCTTTCTTTAATTAATGCATTTATGCTGGGGAGGGCAAACGTAAAGAATAAAGATAAAATGCTTAACCCTAACAAAGCGTCTAACATTGAAAACCCTTTACAATTGTTCGGCATAGAACCTTCCTTTACCTAGAAAAAAGACAATGCGAAATCTTTTCCTATTAGTATGAATAAACAACGTACCAGACTTTGTAATATTACCAGACGGGTAATAGATAAAATAATTTCCGAGCGTTCCATAATCTAATTCTAAATTCTTGGAAAATCTCCGACTAAAAAAAGGCTCATAAACGTTATCTATATACGCAAAGTATTTGTGTCCTTCTTTATTAAACTGTACATGAACGGAAGATTGATTTGTAATGGCGTATTGCTGAAGATATTGTAGGTCATTTGATAATTGCTCCAGGAAGTATTCCGATTCCTTTACATCTTGTATAGGAGTCAACTCAATGAGCACAAAACTTGCCATCGCTCCGATCATCGCTAAAACGAGAAGTAATTCAAAGAAAGATACTCCCTTAGAATTATGAGCCTGCTGCAATATTTTCAATGACTATCTCACCTTGACTATCAATTACTATTTTCTGTTGCTCTCCTGGGCATAACAACTCTTGATCAGTTGCTTCAATTTCACTAATATAACCTGCAAGGTCACCAATAATCGTTGGTTTAGCTCCCGTTTCTACTGCAAATGTTTCTGCTTGCCCTTCCACTAAGCTTTTCATCGCTTCACAACTTTTCCCATTAACTACACTATTATTTTTATCAATGCTAGGCATTGCAATAAGTAACAAGGTCGTCATAATCATTAATACAATTAACATCTCAACTAACGTAAAGCCTTTTTCTTTCTTTAACATACATATCCCTTCCTTTATTTTATATTGCTTGTACCATTTGGAATACAGGTAAGATAACGGTTACAAATAGTGAACAGATAACAAAACCAATAATTAAAAAAGCTAGAGGTTGTAACAAACTAATTCCTTTATTCATTGCTTTTTGCAAGTCCTCTTGTAACAAATTGCTATATTGCAACAAATCCTCAGGAAGCTTACTATTTGCTTGTCCGTGACTTATAACTTTTGCCAGTTCTTTCTCAAAAAAATTGCTAGAAATAATGGCATCCTCAATTTTTTCACCGTTTTTTAACCGTTTATTTATTCTTTCGGTTTCATTCGCGATGAATAAAACGTATTGTTGCTTTGAAAAAATCGAAAAACAATCTTTTAAAGAAATCCCACTCGCTAACAGACAACTTAAATGGAGACTGAAAAATTGCGTAGTAAATCGTCTTAAGTACTTACTTATAATTGGAAATTTAAAAAAGATCTCCAGTTTCATTCTTTGTTTATTTACTTTGAAAACCATGTAAACAATTAAGATTACAATGAAACAGCTAACAAACAAGTAAGGTAAGGTCTTAATACCAACGAGCATAAGTTGTAAATTTTTTGGAGCTTCATAGTTAAGCGATTGAAACAAATGTTGAAATTGCGGTAACAGTTGCTTTGTTACTATCATTAATACTATTAATAGAAAAGTTAGTAAAAATAATGGGTATTTTAGCTGTCGTTTTACAGCATTCGTATTCTTCGTTTTTTCAGTTAACATTCTTCCACTTTCTATTAAGCTAAAAGCCATATTCCCATGTTTTTCCGAGAAATATAGTAAGGCCAAGATCATGTTTGGAAAGTGGAAATATTTTAAGACAATATAAAGTGGTTCTCCTTGTTTTAAGAGCACAAGCATTTCATTCGTACATTTTCTTATTTTTTCATTCTCTAAAATCCCATATAGCTCAATGGCTTCATATAACGAATAGCCCTTTTGTAACATCGTACCTATTCTATCCAAGAATATTGCCATTTCCTCTGTTTTCATTAGCCTTCTCCAATTATTTGGTAGTAGTTTTCTTCAGGAATATATCCTAATGCAATTCCTTTGCACAACTCATGTTTTAATTTTTTATATTTACTTTTATTTGTTTTCATTAAATTATTAGTTAATGCTTCCCCAGCCAATATTTCCACGATTCCAGAACGTCGTAACTTTCGATGGACCTTACACAATGGATGACAGTTTTCTTCACAAAATGGACAATGTAGTTTTACTAAACGCTGCGCAATTATTCCAATGAGTGATTGCTGTAAGTCAAAGTTACTAATACCAAATTCAGCAAACCTTTTAATACAGCTAGCTGTATCATTTGCATGCATCGTAGTGAATACGAGTTGCCCTGACATACTCGCACGAATTGCTGCTTTAGCTGTTTTTGCATCCCTAATCTCACCAACCATAATAATGTCAGGGTTGTGGCGCAATAACGCTTTTATAATACTTTCATAAGTTATACCTGCCTTTTCATTAATTTCAACTTGTGTAAAGCAGTCACTTTCTGTTTCAACCGGATCTTCGATTGTTACAATATGTTTTTGTTCCATTTCATAAAGATCTTGAAGCATTGAATAGAGAAGCGTTGTTTTCCCACTCCCTGTTGGCCCACAAAGAATAATTAACCCATGTGGATTATTTATTAGTTTTGTCAACCTCAAATAGCTATTTTCAAATAAGACTAATTCCCTTATTTCCCTCGGAATAATTTTGGGGTGAAACCGAATGACTAAACTTTCTTCTCCACGTGTCGGAAGGGTTGATAATCTTAAGAAGTAAGCTCCACTATTCAACTTAATTTGCATTGAACCTGCTTGTGGGAGTCGTTTTTCGCCAATATCCATCCGAGCAAGAAACTTTAAATGTGCAATCATCTTTTCTGCTTTCTTCTTCGGAAGAGGATTATCCATAAAAAGGTCACCATCAACACGAAATTTGATTGCATAATGATCGCGTTTAGGAATGATGTGTAAATCAGAAGCACTCAGGTATATTGCTTTGTTAACCAGTAGCTCTACTGATTCCTCAACATAAGACAATGAATCACCTCGCTTTCAAACAGTGTATATATCTATACCCACACTTTTAAAAAAATTAATCATTTATTGCATAGAAATTTTATAAAGGCTTATAATAATAACTGTTATTGGGCTATAGCCAAGCGGTAAGGCAACGGACTTTGACTCCGTCATGCGTAGGTTCGAATCCTGCTAGCCCAGCCATTTTTACAAATTAGACATAATTTTGACACCTCTAATCGTTTACATATTAGTAATTGGGATTTATAATAGTATTGTTATAAACGAGTAAGGGAGGGACTTACATATGGATCGTATGTTTCGTGTATTAGGTTTTTGGACTGGTGTTATCGCTGTAATGGCATACGTAGGAAATATGGAAGGTTTTGCAGTATTATTCTTCGCACAAACTGTAACTTTCGTATCACTAGGATATTTAAACTTGTCTGAGCGCGTTTACATCTACATTTTTGGAGCTTATTTAACCTTGTTTATGGTTGGATTTACGTATTATACAATCTTTGTAATGCCTGTTGGTGGAGGATCTCACTAAAACAAAAAGACGATCGAGCAAAAACATTTTGCTTGATCGTCTTTTTAGTTATTTTAATAACTATTTGCATTTTTGACAAAACTCCACTTTTCTTCCTGGTTCATCTTTTTCGATTGGACAAGAACTCGAAATGAAGATGAAATCCCTCCGGCAGTAATAAATTGTCTAATTGCTCTATTTTGTCTACTTATAGGAGAAAATGGATCCGTGTTTGCATTATTTTGCAAGTAAGTTAGTATGCCAGCAGCTAGTAAAAATTGATCTTGCGGTAAAAACAATACATTTTTCAAGCCTTGATTTTGTCCAACTTCTTTTAAGGCATCGAAGTGAATGTGTGTTGTTAAGTCCATTTCTCCTGGCGTTGTTAAAGGATTATCAATTAGCGTATGGTTTGAAAATCCTCTTAAACTTCCATTTCGATGCTGTCTTTGTCCCCACTCTGCATTCGTATAGCCATAATCAATTGTAAATATTGTTCCTTTGTCCAGCCAATCACAAAGATCTGCCATATAAGAAGTCATCGCTAAAGGAATTTCTAACCTTTGTCCATTGTTGAGCTTACCGTAATATATTTTGAGCCATTTAAGAATCTTGTCGTCTGTACAAACTTCTTTTGTCTCCATTAACTTCCCTTCTTCATTTAGCGAAACAAAGATTTCTTCTAATAGATCACCTTGCTCGACTACATGCACAGGAAAGGCATCAAAAAGTTCATTAGAAAAAATGATTCCGTTCATGTTTGGTTTACTTACTTTGGCTTCTTCGAGTGAAGCAAATTGCATGACCTTTTCCATTGGTAGTATTTTCTGCTGCTCTTTACGATGATAGGGGCTACTTTCAATGATGATATACGTTAGTTCATGAAAAAGTGCTTCATTTGTATGTTTTATTTCTTCTAAAACAGTAGCCGCGAACTTTCCAGTACCTGCACCAATTTCACAAATTACTTTAGAAATGCTTTCCTTCTCAAAAACTTCAATAAACGCTTTGGCAATGACTTTTGCAAAAATGCCATGAACGTTAGTACTCGTATAAAAATCCCCTGATTTTCCGATTTTCTGCTTTTCTTTCATATAGTAGCCTGCTTCGTTATCGTACAATGCAGTTTGAATGAATGTTGCATAGCTAATGCACTGTTTAGGATCTTTTTGTATTAAAGATTTTATTTTTTGTTCCATCACTTCCATAGTTTAAAAACCATTTAAGAATGGATTACTATCCATTTCTCTTGCAATTGTTGTAAGATTTCCGTGACCAGAAGCTACTTTTGTTTCTTCAGGTAAAGGTAACAGTTTATTATGGATGGAATGTAACAACTGTTGATGATTGCCTCCAAACAAATCCGTTCTACCGATACTACCTAAAAATAATGCATCACCTGAAAATACAATTGATGCTTCTTCAAAGTAAAATGATATGCTACCTGGTGAATGACCTGGTGTCTCTAGTACTTCGAATGTAAAGCTTCCAATCGTCATTTTTTTCTCGCCAGCTATTATTTTGTCAGCTTTATTTACAAAAAGGTCTGGAATCATAGGGTATTTCGCTGAACCATTCATTTCAGGATTATTGAGCCAATGTTCCTCCTCTTTATGAACGTAAACTGGGATGGAATATTTCTTGCGAATATCATCCACTGCCCCGATGTGATCAAAATGTGTGTGTGTTAAAAGGATTGCTATCGGTTGAATTGTATTACTTTCTATCCATTGGCTTAGCTTATTAGCATCACCACCTGGATCAATAATTAATGCTTCATTTTTATTTCCTTCATTCCAGACGATATAACAATTTGTTTCAATTGGACCTAAAGGCATTCTTTCCCATTTAATCATGATAAAATCCTCCATTGCGATTGATTACTTTCTATTTTACACTTTATATAAGATGAAAATAAAGATAAAGGGTCGTGAGTTTCGTGGAAAAAAGGTACGGTGGCGTTTTACCAGAAGAAAGTGAATCTCAAATTAGTAATATTTTTGACCGTGATGATGAGTTACTAATTTTTAAAAGGTTCACCGATATGGAAAGTATCGAAAGTGAAATGGAAGAAACATATACTCTAATTCAATTACAAGCACCCATTTTGAAGAGTACATTTAGTGACTATGGATTTGTTTCACCTAAAGCAAATCATTATTTATATGATGACATGGTGCGAGGGTTTACCATTAGAAGCGAACATAAAGATAATATAAAAATGGCTCTTTTTCAGATTGAAGAACACTTAATTGCTGTCGAAAATGCTTATGACCAACCTATTTATTTTGTTGATAAAAAATTATCTACACTTATTGAAAAATATAAGTTGGCTTACGAAGTTGAAATTATCTTTATTACGTAAAGTACTACTCGACAAATGTTTCAAAAAGATTTAAAATGGATACGTATTGAACAACCTCGAAGTTACATAATTAAGGATAACTTCAAACAAAAACGGACAAAATAAAAAAAATTTCCGAACGTAAAAGGGAGGTATTGCATCGTGCCTTTTATTATTATTAGTGCATTAATTACAATCGTATGTTTAATTGCTGTTTTCCGCGAACTAAAAAGAAAGAACTTTTTAGCAGTTGGATTTGCTGGATTATCATTTATTGTTTTCGGTTGGTTCACAGTAATGACGATTATTAGTTTAGTTACTCATAGTGGCCCAGGTGTTCCTGGCCCTCACTAAAAACGAAAAAAGTCCATCAATGAGTCAATCATTGATGGATTTTTTTATGAACACTTTCCATTTTACTTTCCAAAGTAGCTCTTTTATCACGACGATCATCTATTCGAATATTCGTTGCCACGCGATCAATCCCTTTTAGAAAGGGAAGTTCATGCATCGCTCTTACTACTGAAAATAAATCATCTAACTCTCCTTCAATTAATGTGTTCATCGGAGTTAACTGATATGTTATCTTATACTTTTCCTTGTTTTCTTCTAAAAAGTTTTGCATATTTGCGACATAATCACTAACGCTAGCCCCTTTAGTTCCTATCGGAATAATTGTAACATCGACAATGGCCATATATAGTCCTCCTTAACGAGTAAGTTCTTTTCTGTAAGCCCCATGATTTGTTGGTCCTATACCTTTTCCAATAGCAAGCCCTTCTGAAATCGCAGAAGTAATGAATGATTTAGCAGTTGAAACTGCCTCAGAAACAGAGTTTCCTTTTGCAAGTTCGGCAGTAATTGCTGCAGCAAACGTACACCCTGTACCATGGGTATGTTTTGTATTTATTCTGTTATTAGTATAGTATGAGTAAGTTTTTCCATCAAATAATATGTCAATAGATTGCTCGTGATTTAGATGACCACCTTTTACAACGACGTTTTTAGCACCTAACTTATATAGTTCTAATGCCGCTTCTTCCATTGCCTCAGTAGAATTAATGTCGCTCCAACCAAGTATTGCACACGCTTCAGGAAGGTTTGGTGTAATTACTGTAGCTTGTGGGAGCAAATGTTTCTTTAAAGCTTCAATTGCCTCGTCTTGTAACAATTTTGCCCCACCTTTTGCGATCATAACCGGGTCAACAACAATATTTTCTACTTTATAATCTTTTAATAATCGAGATACTAATTCAATAATTTCTTTTGAAAAAAGCATACCAGTTTTAACAGAGTCTGCCCCAATATCACTTAGAACAACATCTATTTGTTTCTCTATAGCTTCTAATGTTTGGGGATAAACACCATGTACTCCTAAGGTATTTTGAGCTGTTATTGCTGTTATTGCACTCATACCAAAAACATCTCTTTCTTGAAATGTTTTTATATCAGCTTGAATTCCTGCTCCGCCACCACTATCGGATCCTGCAATAGTTAATGCCTTTGCTTTCATTTCTGAATCACTCCTTTTTAATATGTAAACCTATCAGGTGCAAAAGCTTCTAGAGGAACAACAGATTTTTTTCCTTCAACTAAATCTGCTACAATGTTAGCAGTTATCGGGCTAAGTAAAATCCCATTTCTATAATGACCACAAGCAAAAATAAAATTTTCCGAGTTAGGATGGTGGCCAATAAAAGGAAAACCATCTTGTGTTGCAGGTCTTAATCCTGCCCATTTGGAAAATGGTGCCTTGCTTCTTAACATCGGTAATACCTGAGAGTTCCAATTTTTCAAACGTTCAATTCCTTTAATTGTAGGAGCTGTATTAAACCCCGCTATATCTTCAGAAGCACCACAAACTAGCGTATTGTTTGCTTTTGAGACGAGGTAGCCTTGACTCGTATAGACAATGTGATTTAAGTGTTTGTCTAATTGATCATACGCACAAATTTGCCCTCTTATCGGAAAAACTGGGATTGCTAGATTCAGATATTTTTCCCATTCATTTGACCATGCACCTGAACAAAGAACAATGATGTCGCCACTATATCGATTACCATGTTCATCTTTTACAGTGCACCTTTCCAGCTCATTTTCTAGCATTACTTTTCCACAGTTCTCGTGAATAGTAACCCCGATGTTTTCACATGCCTTCTCCAAGGCGATTAAGTAATCTGGTGCATAAAGATGACTTTCTTCTGGATAATATAAACCTGCAACTGCATCTTGGGAAAGAGACGGTTCCAATGTTCGAATTTGTTTAGCTGTTAGTTTTTCTGCTTTCACTTGAAATTTTTTCTGCCAATTCATGCGCATTTCTATTTTTAACATGTCAGCTTCATGAAAATAGGCATGTACGGTACCACTTGTTGTATATTCGAATGAATGATTTGATTCTGTCATTACAAGATCTTTCCATTTAGAAAAAAGACGTAAACTTGATAGACAAAGTGTAAAAAAATCATCAGGGTCTTCTTCAATTTCAGAGAAAGGTGCTAGTAATCCGGCCGCAGCACCAGAGGCTTGCCCACCACATTTTCCTTTTTCTAAGAGAATCACTTCATGCCCACGCATTTGACATTCAAGTGCAGTAGAAAGTCCGATTACTCCTGCACCGATAACAATAATTTTCTTACTCATCACCCACACACTCTCTATTCATTTAACGTTAAACTTTCCAATCCACTACTTGCAGTCGCATACCTTTTTTTGGCAATTCTTCCAGCCATATAAGATAACCGACCTGCTTCTATTGCAAGTTTCATTGCCTCTGCCATTTTTACTGGGTCTTTTGCTTTGGCAACGGCTGTATTTAACAAAACTCCATCAACTCCGAGTTGCATTGCTTCTACAACGTCTCTTGCACTACCTAGCCCTGCATCGACTATAATTGGGACATTGGCCTCTTCAACAATTAAGGAAATGTTATATGGGTTTAAGATTCCAAGTCCGGTTCCTATCGGTGATCCACCTGGCATGACAGCTGCAGCCCCGGCTTCTTCTAATCTTTTACATAGAACCGGATCGTCTGATGTATAAGGTAAAACGACAAACCCTTCATTTGCTAATTGCTCTGTTGTTTTTAATGTTTCAATAGGGTCTGGGAGCAACGTCTTTTCTGATACACTTATTTCAACTTTAATCCAATTACTTAATCCTGAAGCCCGAGCTAATCTTGCAATACGAATTGCTTCTTCAGCATTTTTTGCACCAGATGTATTAGGTAAATAAGTAAACTGTTTCCCTTCAAAATGCTGTAAAATTGCGTCTTCATTTGGGGCATTTAAATTTACTCTTCTTAAGGCAAATGTAAGAACATCCGCACCCGAAGCTTCAATCGCTTTTTCTTGTATGTATGGATTCGGATATCTTCCTGTACCTAAAAATAATCTAGACTTTAATTCCGTTTCTCCGATTACTAGTCTATTTTTATTCATGATCATCCACCTCCGACAAAATGAACAATTTCAATATTTATATCCTCTTTAATTAGTTCTTCGTTCCAATTGCTACGGTCAATGATTTCGCCATCAATTTCAATAACAATTAAACCAGGGTTTAGCTGTAATTCTTCTAAAAGTTCCGAAATAGTAAGTGCTGTTACAACCTTCTTTTCTCCATTTATCGTGACATTCATTGGTTTACTCCTTTATATTTAGCAATTTTATCTATGAATTGCTCACACGTTTCTTTGACAGTTGTACTACCAACAATTTCACTTATTGCACAAATTCTTGTAGCTCCTGCTTGCAAAACTTCTTCCACATTATGAACTTTTATTCCACCAATCGCTACGAATGGAATCGATATCTCACTCGCAACTTGGCGGACATATCTTGTCGTTACAGGATCGACTACGTCTTTTTTACTTTTCGTCGGAAAAACTGGCCCTACTCCGATATAATCTGCACCATCTCTCTCTGCTTTTCGTGCTTCACTTATATGATGTGTGCTAATACCGATTATTTTATCGTTTCCTAGTATCTTTCTAGCTTCCAGTAAAGGTAAGTCACCTTGCCCAAGATGAACTCCATCGGCACCAACAGCGATTGCGATATCAATGTGGTCATTTACGATGAATGGCACGTTATATTTTTCTGTTAATACACGAAGTTTTTTTGCTTTTTCTAAGATTTCATTTTTGCTACTATTCTTATCACGTAACTGGATAATATCAACACCGCCTAAAATTGCTTCTTCCATCACTTCCACGAGGTCTCTTCCTTGATGAAATTCCTCTCCAGTAATGGCATATAACGAAAATTCCACTTTTTTCTCCCCCTTTTTCCATAAAAAAACCGCCCTCCATAAGCGGAAAGCGATTTTTACTAAATATGCCTATCTATTTTTCTATGAAAATAGCATAGCACAAGTCCGACTTCCCTACGCTGGTATGATCCAGATCAGGTTCATAGGGTAAAAGTCAGTGGACTTTTTCTCAACCTACCTACATAGGTACCCCTAGTCTTAAATATTCATCTACTAATAGTATGACAGTGTTTGAAAAATATGACAACCTTTACATATATAAACTAGCAGCTAAAATTCCTTTTGTATCTTCATAAATTTCATCAAATTGACTTAATGGCAATGGATTCACACCTTCACCTAATTCAATGGTAAAACCAGGCTTTCGCCAAACTTGGATAAACCAGTCCTTATATCCCGCATAACTATCGATCATTTGTACGGACTTATAGCCACTTACACGAGAAAATTCAGCTGCTAACTTTTTGGATTCAGGTGGCTCAAGTCCTTTATATCCCCAATAAAACTCTTTGCCCTGCGTGTGTAATGCTACTACTCTGTCAAAGTTACTATGCGCCGTTACATTAGCCATCACAAGTGCTTCAGGTTCAGATAACGGAAAATAACCAGGAAAGTCTCTAGGTGCTGGTACTTGTGGTTTTCGTGGTACTTCTAAATGCCAATCGGCTGGAAATTGATTATTTAAATCGACACCACGAATATTTGCTTTCCAATCTTTATATGAGTTTTTCCCTTTATTTAATTGTTGTACATAAGAGGAAAAAGGCCCTGCAGCTTGCGCTCCAAATAACACTAAATTAACACCATCGGGATTCACCATTGGAGTTATCGAAAGCTGCGTTTCTTTAAAGAGCGATAAAGCACTTCTTCCACTTATTTCTTCATTATTAGCTAAAGCTAGTGCATATTCATTTAAAAAATAGATTAGAACATTAGTTGTAATCCATTCATTCGCATGAAAGGAGGCATTAATATGAACTCTTTTTCTACCAGTTCCTACAATTACTTCGGGTATATCTTTACCTAGGACAGATTTACCTAAGTTTCTCGTAAATAAAAATGGATATAAATACGTTAATTGCATCAAATAATGCATTAGTTTCTCATAAGAGATAGGTTCATCTGGATCAACAATAAGTTTTTTTATTTTGCGGGGAATAATGATTATTTGTCCTGGATAAAGGTATTTGCTTGAAAAGATTCGATTTACTATACAAAGTGCATTAATATTTATTCTATACTTAGCTGCGATGGAATGTAGCGTGTCATTATGCTTTGTCTGATAATAAGCTGGCATATAACCTGGAATTTTAATTTTATTTGCTTGAGGAAACCACATGTTAATGTTCCCGTTAGAAGCTGCTATAATTTCTTCAGGGACTTCAAATATTTTACTATAATATTCAAAATCTGAGCCACTATACGCACTTACAAACATTCTCTTTCAACTCCTTCCACTACTTACATATATGCAATGGAAAAGGAAAGATATTCTTATTATAAAAACCCACAAATAGTATTTTGGTAATACAAAAGGAAAAATAGCAGATTCCTTTCATTTTACTCGTGATAACTGCATTGTATTATTTGAGAGTTAGATTGATAAGTTTTATTTTTTAATAAAAAAAAACTTTGGCATATGCCAAAGCTTTTTATTTATTGTTGATATTTAAAATTTTCCGGTTTATTTAAAAAACGTAACAAGTCACCATAAATAATTTGATCGGAATATTGTAAGTGTTGTCTAGATTTTTCCCTATAAGGCTCACAGTTACTAATATCTGTTATTTCACCTGTTGCTTTGTCATAACAGTTGCTATCTGTAAACAAGTAATCTTCCATAATGTAGCTGCCATCTCGGAGTACTGCATACGATTCGCGATTTTCTGCCAATAAATCTGTACCAAACATAATGTCGTTCGTCGTCTCAATACCTAACAAATGAAGTATTGTCGGCTTAACATCGATTTGTCCACCTACTGAGTCAATAACTCTTGTGTCTTTATGACCAGGAATGTGAACAATAAAAGGTACTCGTTGTAATTGAACTGTTTCAAATGGTGTAATTTCTCTATCTAACCATTTTGCCATCGCGTCATTATGGTTTTCTGAAATCCCATAATGATCACCATAAAGGATAAATATAGAGTTTTCATATAATCCGTCTGCTTTTAAACGGTCGAAAAATATTTTTATTGATTCATCCATATAGCGTACAGTTGGGAAGAAACGGTCGACTGTTCCATCTCCAGAATCATAACGATCTACATAACTTTCCTCTTTACTTAATTTAAACGGATGATGATTTGTTAAAGTAATAAATTTAGCATAAAATGGTTGCGGAATATCTTTCATAATGTCTGCTGACTGGTTAAAGAAGTCGATATCTTTTAATCCCCACCCTACAGAATTTTCTTCTGTAATATCATAATACCTTTGAGAGAAGTATTGATCGTATCCCAATGTAAGGTACATAATATCACGATTCCAGAAACTTTTGTTGTTCGCATGGAATGATGCTGAATAGTAACCCTCATCCTTTAATATTTCAGGTGTCGCTTTATATTCGTTTTGAGAATGTGTGAAATATACCGCACCACTAGGTAATCCAAATAAAGAGTTATCTACAATAAATTCGGCATCAGATGTCTTCCCTTGTGATGTTTGATGATAGAAATTAGGGAAATAGTAACTATCTTTAATTAAATCATTTAAAAATGGCGTTATTTCTTTTCCATTAATCTTTTCGTTAATAACAAAACTTTGCGTTGATTCAAGAGAAATTAGTACTACGTTTTTTCCTTTTGCTATTCCGAATAAATCGTCATTTGGACGAACTTGGTTAGCTTTTACATAGTTTTCAATATCTACGATTTCACTGCTATCTGCAAATACGCGTTGTGCTTTTGATTTAGACTGTAAAACAATATCATATAAGTGATAATTGTATGTTCCAATATTTTTAACTAACATTTCTCGGTCAAATGTTCGTGTTAATAGCTGTGGACGTTCTGTTTCTGCCAGGCCAACATTTACTACAAATAAGATGATTGCAACAGCAAACATTGCCCATGAATCAGCAAACTTAGCACGTTTTAAAGTCACTTTTTTAGTTAAAATAAAATAACCGATAATTACTACATCTATAAAGAACAAAATATCATACACGTTAATTAACGATAAAATACTATCACCAAGATCTCCCATATTACTCGTTTGGAATAATACTGGAATAGTAATAAAGTCAGTAAAGAATCTATAATAAACAATATTTGCGTATAATAATATCGTACTTAATAAACTTATCAATAATAATACGTGAGCTCGTTTATTTTCACTAAAGAATAAACTAAATGCCAAAAATAGAATAATAGAACTTAGTGGATTCATTATTAATATAAACTCTTGTGTCCAAGATTCAGTTGGTAGATTAAATTGTGTTTTATATGCAAGATACATCTTAAGCCATAATAATACTGAGACAAGATAGAACAGGCCTAATCTAGAATGTATATTTTTCATTTCATTTCCTCCTAATTGTTGTAACACGTGTTGCAGAAAACTTATCTATTGTATTCTTCATAAGAATAACAAAAACAATCATACTTCTTTTCTCTTTTTCTATCAACTAATTTTTTATCGTTTTCCTTGTATTATAGTTACTCGTATCATTAGACGAGTTTATGTTCAAAAAGGTTTCATTTTTTTATTGGTAAATTTTAACACTATTTATGCGACCCATTTATAACAATATGTTGAAGGGTTTACAATAGAACTGCTTTAGTAGATATTTTACTATATTTTTTTATTTCATTGGGAACCCTTTGCTTTTTAAAAAGTCCTTTAAATATATTCGAGAAGGTACTGACATCTTGCGAATAATTTGCTTTGACCATGTATCTAAACGAGAATTTTTTGCTCTGCTATCATAATAGTTTCTTAGTTCATCATTATATTGTTCGATGGAAGTTCGCACCTTCTGAGTATCGTGTACATATTGCTCCTCATAGTACATTGCTGACATAGGTAATCGAGGTTTTTGTTCTGGAGTATGTGCAGGATAACCAACTACTAGTCCAAATAGAGGAAAAACATGCTCAGGCGTTTGTAACAACTTACTAACTTCATAAAGTTCATTTCGAAGTCCACCTATATAACATATCCCCAACCCTAAAGACTCCGCTGCAATAGCAGCATTTTGCGCAGCTAAAGCCGCATCAATTACTGCAACAGTATACATTTCCGTGGATTGTAATGTTTCTGAAAAATCCACCTGTTCTGTCTCTGCAATCACTTTATGACGATATAAATCAGCGCAAAAAATAAATAAATGACCATTTTTTGCAACATAGGGTTGATCTCCAGATAACTGAGCAAGCCTTTCCTTTTTATATTGATCAGTAATCCCAATAATTGCATATGCTTGTACGTTACTTGACGTTGATGCTGCCTGTGCACTCGTTACTATTGCTTCTATTTGCTCTTTATCCAAAAGCCTATTCTCAAATTTCCTAATTGACCGATGTTGCAATAATGTTTGAATCACATCATTCATATTATTCACCTTTATTTTTTCGACTTTTGATTATTAGTAAACTTTGTTTAAATTGCTCAATAGTTATTAGTTTAGAATTGTATAGTTCTCTTATTTCATCTTCCATTAATTGATAATCAAGTTCTTTATCACCTGTGTATATAATCGTTCCATAATTTTTCAATAGTTGTTGTACTTCAAAAAAAGTTTTCACAAAATCACCTTATGTTTAATTTTTTTCACTTAGATAGTATAACTAATTACTATGAAAAAGTATGTAGAAAATTGGCAGTTCAAAAAATAAATACTCCAAAAAAAGTTTCTAAATAAACTTTTTTTCTATAAGGAATTGGACAGACTACTTACTTTAACATAAAAATCCGAATCGTTCAGATTCAAACTGAATGATCCGGATTCCAAATATAGATAAGATTAAACAAAAATATTCGTCAAAATTATTGCATCCCACTCATTCACCTCATCGTCATTTTAACGATCAGGATCTTTAGGGTGAAGCACAGTTGGTCGTCTATTTTTAAGCGGTATTGGTGTTCTTACTAAAACATCTCTCATCGCCCTGTATGAAAATGGAATAAACGGCCAAAAATATGGTGTCTTGAAAGATTTCATTCGAGTTAGTAACAACATCAGTAATAAGAATCCCAATACATAGCCGGCAACTTGGAACGCTGCTGTCATAATTAGCAACCCTATTCTTACTAACCTGTTTGCTAAACTCAATTCATAACTCGGTGTTGCAAATGAGCCTATAGCAGCTATCGCAAAATATAATATGACTTCATTAGTTAATAGCCCTACTTCAACTGCAACTTGTCCGACCATTAATGCAGCGACTAATCCAAGGGCAGTCGCTAATGAAGATGGTGTATGTATGGCAGCCATCCTCAACATATCTAAACCTACCTCAATGATTAGGAATTGAACAAACAGAGGAATTTCACCCATATCATTTACACCGATATAAGATAATTCCTTCGGAAGTAAATCAGGATTTGTAGCAAATAAATACCATAATGGTAGTAAGAAGATCGATGCGAAGACTGCGAAAAAACGAACTAATCGCAAATATGCTCCAACTAACGGTTTCTGCCTATACTCTTCAGCATGTTGTAAGTGATGCCAAAAAGTTGTAGGCGTGATTAATACACTTGGTGAACCATCGACCATGATGATAACATGTCCTTCAAATAAATGGGCTGCAGCTGTATCCGGCCGTTCTGTATACCTGACAACAGGGTATGGATTCCAGTGGCGACCACTTATAAATTCTTCGATTGTCTTTTCAGCCATTGGTATACCATCAGTATCGATCATTGCCAATGATTCTTTAATTTCTTTCACTAAATCAGGGTCTGCAATATCTTCAATATAAGATACACAAATATCCGTCTTTGACCTTCGACCTACCTGCATATATTCCATCCGTAGAGATGGATCTCTAACTCGTCTTCTCGTTAAAGCAGTATTAAAAACAATCGTTTCTACATAACCGTCCCTTGCACCACGCACTACTCTCTCAATATCTGGTTCTTGAGGTCCACGAACTGGGTATGTTCTTGCATCGATGAGTATTGCATAACTAAGACCATCTACTAATAAAACTGTTGGCCCAGCAAGCACACCATTTACAATGACATCTAAATCTTCCGTCTTTTCAAGTTCTACATAAGGAAGATATGTTTTTAATAATTTTTCTAGTGGTTCAGGCTCTAATTGCTCAGGACTTAAATCTGCTAAGAGCTTCATTAAATAATGTAATATATCATCTTTCGCAAATCCATCTATGAGAAACATCGCCATTTTTTTATTGGCGTATTCCAAATCTAAATGAATGACATCGAAACTTTTTTCAACACCTAATTTTTCTTTTAAATAGGATATATTTTTATCAATATCACTCGAAACCCGGTGTTGAATATTATTTTCTTCCATCGTTGTCATCCCTCCTTATCATCTCCCATTTTCGTCATTAATTTGGTAAAACATACCTATTACCATTAGAATTCTTACTTTTAAACATAGCATCACTTGAAATAATTGCTTAAATAAAAAAACCTACCGAAATCGGCAGGCTTAGAGTGACTAAATCATCTCAGACATTACATACTTATTAAGAAGTTTATATGTTTCATGAAGGGAATCAGTGTGTGTACGCTCATATGCATGTGATGCATCAATTCCTGGACCAATTAAACCGTGGACAATATCATGCCCCGCTCTAATTGCCGCAGTTGCATCTGAACCATAATAAGGGTAAATATCAACTTTATATTTTATTTCATTTTCTTCTGCTAATTGCACAAGATGTTGACGTAGTTTCTTGTGATACGGTCCACCAGAATCTTTAGCGCAAATTGATACTGTAAATTCATCTGTCGCTTGCCCATCACCAATTGCACCCATATCGACAGCTAAATATTCCACCGTTTGTTCAGGGATATTTGAGTTCCCGCCGTAACCAATCTCTTCATTGTTTGAAATTAAGAAATGAGTTGTATAAGGAAGCTTTGTACTTGATGTTTGGATATCTTTAATGAGTTGTAATAAAATAGCGACACTCGCTTTGTCATCTAGATGTCTTGATTTAATAAATCCAGTATCCGTAACTTCTACTCTCGGGTCAAAAGAAACGAAATCGCCAACTGCGATACCTAGATCTTCTACATCTTTTTTCCTGTGAACTTTCGCATCTATTCTTACCTCCATATTGTTTTCATCTCGTTTTGCTTCTCCAGCATTTTTGTAAACGTGAACGGACGTTTGATGCATTAGGATTGTTCCAGTAAATGTCTTTCCACTACTCGTTTCAATGGTACAATATTCACCTTCAATTGCATTCCATCTAAACCCACCAATTAAAGATAGTTTTAGACGTCCATCAGGTTTTATATCTTTAACCATCGCGCCAAGTGTGTCAACATGAGCTGTTAACATGCGATGTTCATTTTCATTTTCTCCACGAATCGTCGCAATTAATCCACCTTTACGATTTCGCGTTAGCTGTAAGTCAAAATTACTTAATGAAGATTCCACATAGGAAATAATTTCTTCTGTATTTCCTGAAGGGCTTGGAATATTAACTAAATTTTTTATAGTTGTTACAATATCTTGAACTTCTTTACTCATAAAATTAGTCACTCCTAACGATTTCTATTAATATTTTTTAATGCTTGTTCATATCGTTAAATAGCAGGCTGTCCAAGGAGGTATTCCTTTTGAAAGCAACAAAGATAACAATACTATTACTATGTATCTTAACTTTATGTTACAGTACTTACTATTTTTTATCCAATGATAAAGTAGAAGTGGAAGAAAGTTTAATATTCTTTCCGATTGACCCTGATGTTCAGTTTATCGAGGCTACTTCAAACGTGTATCTGTTAGATCAGGAAGACGAAGATGAATATACAATTAAATTTTTATCACAGTCTCGTCTCGACCGCAAAGCTTATTTACGACAAGACTTATCATTCGTATTTGAAGATGGCATTCTTGCGGCAACTTTATCAAAGTGGAAAGAAAACGCATCGACAATTAAGCAAAAGAAAGAAATAAACGGTGAGGATAGTAGCTATTATGAAACCGTTACTTTTCACCATGCAGAAATCCATTATCCAGATGACATTATTAAAAGCAGTCAAATAATGAGCTATGATTTTTTGTATGTAATTGATTCACCTTTAAGCCCATTAGAAGCATTTAAAATTCCTGAAACGAATCTAGAGAGAGAATGGAAGTTCATTTTAGATAATACAAGGAAACAGCAATTACAATATGTTTGGGGTAAATTACTTGAAGCGTCCGCTTTAAACGCAAGTGATTATTACGCTATGCCACTAACTGCTCTAATTAATTATAATGACAAAACCCTGCCGAATTTAACAAAAAAACAATCTCAAAAAGCAATTGGTGGTCTGTGGGAAGGAATTTATAAAAATTATTTCCTAGGAATTAAAGAAGAGGATGGCTCTATTAGTTCCCCAATTGGGAGCAGCCTTCCTCTAATCCTACTTGATAAACAAAGCACACATTTTATTATATTATTTGAAACGAAGTCTGGTAAAAATGTAAAACTAATTCAAAAAATAGGTTAATGATTTGTCGCTTCTTTTAATTTATTATATAAGTTCTCATAGCTCTCTTCATCGGGATTTAATTGTAATGCTTTCTCAGCCGATGAAAGAGCTTTTTTATGCTCACTAACTTCTAAATATACAAGTGCTAAATTAAAATGTGCCTCATGAAATTTACTATTTAACTGTATTGTATTTTGTAAATGTTCGATTGCTTCTAAATATTTTCCTAATTGAATTTCCGTATATGATAAAAGAAACTGATATTCATCTAACTCTTGACCATGTTCATAATGGGAGATTAATAAATCATACGCTTCACTATATTGTTCTCCATCAATATATTGCTGTGATAACTGCATCACTGTGAGGGGATGCGGATTTTCAATATTATTGTTATAGCTCCAAAAAGTGAAGATGCTTGCAGCTAGCGTGATAGCAATACCATATACAAAGCGTTTACGAAGCCCTTGTTGACTAGGTAGTTGGACAATCGCAGCAGCGAGGAAACCTCCTATTAATCCACCAATATGTCCGCTATTATCAATCATTTCAACTGAAAAACCGAGTATTAAATTAATTGCTAAAATAAACAATAAGTTTTTTCCAATTGTTTTAAAAAATAATTCTTTTTTAATAAGGCCAAAGTATAATAAAGCTCCAAAACATCCAAAAATTGCTCCTGAAGCTCCTGCTGAAATTTGTGGGTTAAAAGCAAAACTAGCTAATGAACCAATAATTCCTGCAATGAAATAGATAAATAAAAAGCGAGTCGTACCATACATTTTTTCGACGAACATCCCTAAATAATATAACGCAATGGAATTCATGATTAAGTGAAAAAATCCAATGTGTAAAAACATTGGTGTAATAAAACGCCACCATTCACCTTCTAAAATTAAGAGATTGTTTTTTGCACCAAATAAAACTAGTGTTTCAATATTTGTACTTCCACCAAACTTTTCAAGCAATAAGTACATAATCACATTTATTGCTAATAGAATAAACGTAGCAATTGGCTTGCCATTATTAAAAATTGCATTAAATTCCTTTTCACGCCTTCGCTGATCAGCAAAAATCTTCGCTTTAAATGCTTCAAAATCATAAATGATTAAATGTAAATAACGTTTAATACCATCATTACTTTCCTCGTTCAAAAAACTTATTAGCGGTGTGTAACCTTCATAACTAGCTGACTCACTAAAGACGATATGCGAATGTTGTAAACCCTTTGACTTATTTTCATCAACAGAATCATTATACTGTAGAACTGGGTCTTCTTTTGAAAAATAAACTGTTCTACATCTTATTTTCCTCTTACTTGCACCACGGCTAATTTCCTCTAAAACTAGTGAAAAGTTTTCTATATCCTTCCTAATATCATTTCCCCATATTAAGTCTTTTTGGCAGAGGCGGAGCAACTCTTGGCCATTTTCACTTTCTAACCACACTTCTTTTTCATCATGTGAAGTATAAGCAATACTATATTCTTTTTCTAATACATAATAAGCTATAACCTTCCAAAATAGCCTCTCATACCCGGTATTTTCAGTATTTCCTTGCACATTACCTCACCTCACTACACATCATTAAAAAAGGTATAAATATCTTGAAATGATTCTGCCACAAAGATTGGCTTATGATTTGTCGTGCTCTTTTCATTTCTACTATTTAAAAAAATAGCTTCCCAACCTGCTTCCATTGCCCCAACTATATCTTGATCCCATGAGTCACCGATATATAGATGCTTATTTTGCTTGTAATTCCATTTTAGTCTAACGAAATCAAAAATATGTTTACTAGGTTTCTCTGATCCAACACCTTCAGAAATGATGATGTGCTCTGTCGGGAAAAATTGTAACAATTCCAAGTGTATTAATTTATTTAATTGAATTCTTTGTTTCCCATTTGTAATAATTCCTATTATAATTCCTCGCTCTGTTAATCTCTTTAAGAGGGACTTTACACCCTTATAAGGCTTTGCAAATGTATGTACAATACTTTCATAATGTGAATGAAATTCATCTGCATCCTCTACTGTAAAAGGGTAAGCAAATTCAGCCATCGTTTTTATGTAACGCTTGTGTTGATATTTGCGCCTAGTTAAAATCCCTTCTTCATAATCAGCCCAATATTTGTCGCAGTTTACTTTAAAAATTTTAAACCATATTTTACTGGATACTGGGTTTGTAATCCCATATTTCTTTAATTTTTTAAGGGAAATTGTCTCATAACAATTAATGATAGCTGCTTGAAACGCATCTTCATGACTATATAATGTATTATCTAAGTCAAAGAATATTATGTTCCAATTTAGTTTAGTCATATTTTCTACACCTTTGGTTTCATATTATTATAAAAAGAAAAACTCGCCAAACGGCGAGAGGAGTAAGGTTGCATACTTTAGGAAGGTTTCCTAGTTAAGTCTGCGTGTATTACATGGCTCTAAATGCTTGATGGATAAATTTTTCACGAACACCTGGGATTCTCATTGTTAACGACACAATAATTTGTCTAATCCCCCTAATACTCATTAAAGCATTTAAAACTTTATAACGTTTTTGATATAAAAAATATCCACTAATTGCAACAATAAAAAGGCGAACTATCATACTCATCGAAATCCCTCCTTACTATTACTATTTGAGAGATCGACTCATTTTATCCATTAATGAAAATAATTTCCGAAAAGTTGTTTCGCTCTTTCTAAATCTTTTGTACCTTGAATTAACACACGCCCATCCGGAAAAATGACAAATTGTTCTTCATCATTTAAATGAACCCTCAATAAAAAAGGCGTTTTCTTTACCTTGAATTCTTTTCCGAACTGACTTTCTAAGGAGTTTAAATTTAATGTCTTGTTACTCGTAATTTGTATCGTATTCCGTCCACATAAAACCGTATAGTTGTCATCATCATTATTACTTTTTAATGCAGGATATTGTTTGATTACACATGTTGGACAATCTTTTTTTTGTTTTGTTAATGGTAATTCATAGGAATGGTTATTCCAGATATCAAGTGATACTATAGCCTTTCTACTATATGTTTCTTTATGTATTAAGTACTTCATTGCTTCAACAGCTTGATATGATGCAACAATATCAACAACCGGTGATATCACTCCGATTGTGTCACAAGTTTGGCCAACTTGATCCCCACTAGAAATATAACAACGTAAGCAGGGCGTCTTACCTGGAATAAATATTGCGGACATGCCTCGAGAACTTACAGCTCCACCATATACAAATGGAATACCTTTTTTAAAACAGGCATCATTTAATAAAAAGCGTGTCTCAAAATTATCAGTACCGTCTAATACTAAATCAACACCTCTAATATGCTCTTCAATATTGTCTGCATGAACATCTGTAACGATTCCAGAAACCTTTATATCCGAATTTATTCTTTTAAGTTTATGCTCCGCAGCCACTGCTTTTGGTGTGGCATTGATAGCATCTTCTTCTTCGAATAACATTTGACGTTGTAAGTTACTAAACTCTACATAGTCTCGGTCAACTATATTAATATTGCCTACCCCAGACCTAGCTAAATGGTTCGCAATTGCAGTGCCTAGAGCACCACAGCCAACGATAAGAACACTAGATTTCTGAAGCTTTTTTTGCCCCTCTTCTCCTATAGGCGAAAATAACATTTGCCTAGCATACCGCTCCATATTTCCCCTCCTACAACACTACTGCCATACCGCCTAGTAAACCTGCAAATAAAATTGATAGAAAATTCACTGTATCATTTGAGATCCAAATAAATCCATGAAGTAATTCCGTCTCTTTATGACAATGCATCTTCTTTTCTGTTTCAAGTCCACATACTTGACATTTAAATTTCCGCTGTAACAAAGCTCCCAGAATTGTATCAATTACACTTCCCATAAACCCAATAATCGTAAACAAGATAAGGTAAGGCATAGGTAAAGAAAATAACAGCATCGCCAATAGTGCTATCAAAAAAGCTCCTGCCAGAGATGCCAAAAGCCCTAATGAAGAAACTGCCCCCGAGGTCCCGGGGTCTGTTTCCTTACCGCTTAGCAGTAAGAATGGCTTCTTCTTACTTAGCACTCCTAATTCAGAAGCCCACGTATCGCTATTAGCAGCTGCAATACTCGCAATGAAAATTGCCAATAGGGAGTTGTCCTTAGTTAAATAATATAAAAACCCACAGACAGCCGCTAGACCACCGTTTGCTACTACTTGAACGAAATCCCTACCTGCACTTTTTTCAATTTTTTCTTCTACTTTTACTTTTTTTTCTTTCTTATATGAACTCCAGAAGCTAGAACTAATAAAGAAAGCTCCTAAAAGAAAAATTCCCTTATAGCCAAAACCTATTAAAACAGAAAATCCTACAAGAATTGTCCCGACAGCTCCCAGTCTTGTTAGCATCTGATAACGGTGACCAATGTACGCTGCAAGTATTAAAATAGGTATGAGATAATAATCAATAATCATTTATTATAGACCTTCTATCTGTTATTATTTTCTTCACTGGAATATCATAACGGTCATGAGGCAACCAACTTAAAAGTTGAAAATCAAAACTTAAAGAAATAGTATTGCCTGAAAAGTTTTCCAAATAGCGATCATAAAAGCCACCACCATACCCAATACGGTACCCGTCAATACTAAACAACAAACCTGGTACTATTAATAGGTTAATTTCCTCTTTAATCGCTGCATTTGTTTGATCTATAATAGGCTCAAATAATCCTAGTCTCGCTTGTATAATTTGATTGTAGCTAGTTATAAAGCGAAACTGCAATTGCTTTGTTTCCCATAAAGCTTGAGGAATCGTTACTTTTTTTCCTTCTTGCCAAGCCTTTTCAATGATATGCTTTGTATTTATTTCTCTTCCAACTGATATTGTAACTCCAATTGTATTTGCTTCTTTCCATTCTTCTGTTGTAAAAAGTTGTGAAGTAATTTTCTTCGAAGTGCTTTCATATGTAGAATCTGACATTTGTTCTAAACGTTTTTTTATTAATTTACGATATTTAGTTTTTATTTCCTTCACAAGTAACCTCCTAAAAAGCAACGTATAGGAAAATTAAAACCCACCAGGAGGCGAGAGATTTGTAGAGCAAAAGAAATGCATATAATCATGTGTTTTCTTAATAAAGCAAAGGTAGTAAATTCCAATAATATATAAATGTAAAAAAAACAGTAGGAAAGATCCCTACTGTTATTTTACTTCACGGTGTAACGTATGTTTTTTTAATCTTGGGCTATATTTTTTAAGCTCAAGACGCTCTGGGTTGTTACGCTTATTCTTTTTAGTGATATAAGTGCGGTCACCAGTTTCTGTACATGCTAAAGTAATGTTTACGCGCATTTATTTCGCCTCCATTCTTACTTGGATGTCATATAATAGTCAGATTAGAGCTTGTTTTATTTTAGATGTAATAAAAAATTTCTAATCACTTGGATGGACCTTTTAATAATACCAAAGAGATGGCATTTCTTCAAGTACATTATTGCTTATATTTTTTTGAATTAGCATATGATAAAATAATAATACCTAAATATTACCAATGAACTTCACGTGAACAATTTTTAATTTAAAGGAGGTATTTATGAGGAACGTGTTTAATTTTAATTACGATGATTATCAGTTTCAATTGTTCTCATTGTCACACCTCTTAATGATAGCTATTTCTATCTTTACAATTGTAATATTATACATCAGTAAAGATAAATTTAGTCTAGCAGCGAAAAGATATTTTCAATACTTTTTGCTAATACTGTTATTTTTAAGTGAGGCTTCCTTCCAATACTGGTATATCCTCAATGACAAGTGGGATGTTGCAATAAACTTACCATTTCAATTATGTTCATTATCTTTATACTTGTGTATGTTTATGTTAATTACTAAAAGTTATCGAATTTTTGAACTTACTTTTTTCGTGAGCATGACTGGCGCTTTTGTAGCGATGATTACACCAGAATTGTTCTTTGGTTTTCCACATTTTCGTTTCTTTCAATTTTTTATGGCTCATTTAGTAATCATCATTACCTGCTTGTACATGCTTTGGATTGAGAAGTATCAAATAACTTTCCATTCACTTATTCGCGCCTTTATCGGCTTAAACATTCTTGCAATTGGAGTATTTATTTTAAATAAAGTATTGGATTCTAATTATATGTTTTTAATTCATAAGCCAGTAAATCCAAGCCTAATTGATCTTTTAGGTCCATATCCGTGGTATATTCTTTCACTTGAACTTATATCATTCATATTATTCCTCATCTTGTATAGTCCGTTTTATTTCAAAAATAAATCGAAACGTTTTAACAATTGACTTTCCCTTACCGATACAATTATTTTACATAAAAAAAGGACAGCCAATTGGCTGCCTTTTCAGCTTACTCATTTAAATCGAAACGTTTTCCTTTAATTAAATAAACGATATTTTCGCCAATATTAGTAGTATGGTCTGCAACTCGTTCTAAATAGCGACAAACAAAAGCTAGTTCAGATACTTGAGCAATTATATCAGGATTTTTCGCCATATGAACCATTAATTCTGTAATAATTTTCCCATACATATCGTCAACTTTATCATCCATTTTTGCCATCTCTAAAGCTAAATTATGATCTTCATTTTTGAAAGCATTTAACGCCATATCAAACATAATTAATACTTCATCAGCCATCTTTGGAATATCCTCTAAAGGCTTATAAAGTGGCGTATCTCCAATGCGGATAACAGATTTAGCAATATTGACTGCAAAATCAGCATTACGTTCAATTTCAGATGCGATTTTTAATGCAGTTATTAATCTTCTTAAATCAGTTGCTACTGGTTGTTGTTTAGCTATCATCCAGATGATTTTTTCATTAATTTCTACTTCTAAATCATCGATTTCATTATCACCTAATTTAATTTCCTCAGCAACATCTTGCTTTTGGTGGATAAGAGCATCAACAGAGCGCTTTAACGCAATCTTTGTAAGTTCACCTTGTTTTAAAACTAATTCTTTTAATTCATTCAAGTCACTTTGAAATTCTTCACGTACAATCATTGGTCAGCAGTCCTCCTGGAATTTATGTTTTATCCAAAACGTCCTGTAATATAATCTTCTGTTCGTTGATCATCAGGATTAGAAAATAATTTAGATGTTTCAGTATATTCTATTACTTCTCCGCTTAAAAAGAAGGCCGTTTTATCAGAAATTCTTGCTGCCTGTTGCATGTTGTGTGTGACAATAACGATACTATAATCTTTCTTTAATTCTTTAACTAATTCTTCTACTTTTAATGTTGAAATTGGATCAAGGGCACTTGTCGGTTCATCCATTAAAATAACATCAGGCTCAATTGCTAAACAACGTGCAATACATATACGTTGTTGTTGTCCACCAGATAAACCATATGCATTTTCATGTAAACGGTCTTTTACTTCATCCCAAATTGCTGCACCACGTAAGCTTTTCTCAACAATTTCATCAAGCGTTTTTTTATTTTTAATCCCATGGATACGTGGTCCATAAGCAATATTGTCATATATTGACTTAGGGAATGGGTTAGGCTTTTGGAAAACCATTCCTACAGTAGTACGAAGCTCTTCAACTTTATAATCTTTGTCAAATACATTACGGCCACGGTAGGAAATTTCACCAGATGTTTTAACGATCGGTACCATTTCAACCATACGATTAATCGTTTTTAAAAATGTAGATTTACCACAACCAGAAGGCCCGATAATTGCTGTAACCTTTTTTTCATCGATATCCAAATTGATATTTTTTAAGGCGTGATCTTCACCATACCAAAGGTTTAAGTCATTCACTTTAAAAACTGTATTACTAGCTTGTGTATTTTTTTTATTTTCTTTGTTTTTTGCTATAACTGTTTCCATTGGTTTCCCCCCTAGTAACGTTTCTGGAATTTATTACGAATAAATACTGCGATTGAATTCATTAGAAGTAAAATAATTAATAAAACGATTATACCTGCTGCAGCAACATATTGGAATTCTGCTTGAGGTTTTGCAACCCAACCAAAGATCTGAATTGGCATTGCCGTAAACTGATCAAGTAATGATTGTGGATAAAACGGTGCAAAGGTTGCAGCTCCAATAATGATCAACGGTGCTGTCTCACCAATTGCTCTTGATAATGCGAGAATACTACCTGTGATAATACCAGGAATAGCTGCTGGTAACACTATTCTTCTAATCGTTTGCCATTTCGTTGCACCCATTCCAAATGATGCCTCACTTAAGCTGTTTGGCACACTTCGAATTGCTTCTTGAGAAGCAACAACAATAATAGGTAGGATTAGTAAACTCATCGTTAATCCACCGGCTAACAAACTGTCTCCTAATGACATGTATCTTACAAATATTGTTAGACCTAATAATCCAAATACAATTGATGGAACTCCAGCTAAATTTTGAATATTTGTTTGTATAAAATTAGTAAATCTATTTTTAGCTGCGTATTGTTCTAAGTAAATTGCAGTCCCTACACCTAATAATACAGAAACTGGAATAACAACTACCATTAACATAAGTGAACCAACAAGGGCTGCTGAAATTCCCGAATCCTCAGGTCGCCTTGATGGGAAGTTCATTAAGAAATCTAATGATAAATACCCTATCCCTTGCGAAAGTATTCTATAAATCAAGATTGCTAAAACAGCAATACCAAACATCGTCGCTAAGAAAAATAATCCTTTATAAAACTTATTGACAACTAATCTTGTTTTCATTTTTTGATTTAATTTATTTTGATCAATATGCTTCATATTAGTACTCCTCTCTAAAGCGACGAGAAATATATTGAGCCAATAAGTTCATAACGAATGTAAACAAGAACAATGTCATACCTACTGCATAAACAGAGTAATAAAGCGTTGTACCATAACCAACGTCACCACCAAAAACTTGTACCATGTAAGCAGTCATTGTTTGTATTGACTGTGTAACATCTATTGTTGCAATTGGGTTTGAACCAGCCGCAAGTGCTACAATCATTGTTTCTCCTATAGCTCTTGAAATGGCAAGAACAAAGGAAGCAATAACACCTGATAAAGCTGCAGGTAGTACAACCTTTAATGAAACTTCTAGTCTTGTCGAACCGAGTCCTAGCGCACCTTCACGCATAGCATTTGGAACCGAACTCATTGCATCCTCAGATAATGAAGCTACCATTGGGATAATCATAATTCCAACTACAATCCCTGCACTTAATGCATTATAAATTGATAAATCAGGAATGAAGTTTTTTAACAATGGCGTTACAAAACCTAATGCGAAGAAGCCGTAAACAATCGTTGGTATTCCAGCTAAAACTTCTAAAATCGGCTTTATAATTCTCCTTACTCGATCAGTAGCAAATTCGCTTAAGTAAATTGCAGCTGCTAGTCCAACTGGTATAGCAACGAGCATTGCAATAACAGTAATAAGCAACGTTCCTGAAATTAACGGTAAAATCCCGTAAGATGGACTGCTATGAGAAAAAGGGAACCATTGTGTACCAGTAATAAATTCAATGATAGATACTTCTTTAAAGAAAGTAATTGTTTCAAAAATTAATGTAAACAAAATACCAAACGTAGTTAAGATAGAAATAAGGGCACATGTTAGAAAGAGTTTTGGCATTACACTCTCAATAATTCTTAAGCTCCCTTTATTCTTTTTATTACTTTGGATCATTTGTCTAACAGAGACACTATTCGTTTTCTGGGACATGTTATTTCTCCTTTCAAAACACGAGAAGGTAAGGAGAAGTAGGTCTCCTTACCATTAATCCATTAATTGTAAGTGATTAATTAATTTCGTAATTCTTTTATTTTCTGAATTTGTTCATCGTATTTTTCTTGTGGTAGTCGAACATAACTTACATCTTCAGATAAATCACCAGCGTTCTCAAGCATAAAGATTACGAAATTATAAACTGCTTCATCTTGAAGTGATGCAACGTTAACATACGTGTAAAGTGGTCGTGAAAGAGGTGCATACTGACCTGACTCGATTGTTTCATTAGTAGGAATAATAGCTCCTTCACCTGCATCAATAGCTACAATGTTTAATTTATCTGCATTTTCAATGTAGTAATTGTATCCGAAGAACCCAATTGCATACTTATCGCCAGCAATACCAGTAACTAAGTTATTATCGTTCTCATTTAGTTGAGCATCACGACGCATTTCTTTATCTTCTAAAATTACCTCATTCCAATAATCATATGTTCCAGAGTCTGTACCAGGAGAGAAGATTTTTATTTCTTCTGCAGGCCATTCAGCTCTTACATCTTGCCAAGTTGTTACTCCACCTTCAGTAAGGAAGATTCTTCTTAATTCTTCAATTGTTAAATCTTTTACAAAGTCATTTTCTTTACTTACAACTACTGATAAACCATCAAATGCCAATTGTAATTCCATATATTCAATACCTGCTGCCGCAGCTTTTTCTTTTTCTTCTGTTTTAATCGGACGTGAAGCATTACTTAGATCTGTGTCACCATCGATAAAGCGCTTAAAACCGCCACCTGTTCCAGAAACACCTACTGTTGTACGTACGCGTGGGTTTTCAGCTAGATATTCTTCTGCTACAGCTTCCATAATAGGGAAGACTGTTGAAGAACCGTCAATTTTAATTTGTCCTTCTAAATTATTCCCACCGCCATTTCCACAAGCAGATGCGATAATTGTTAAAATACTTACAAAAACGAATACCATTGCTTTTTTAATCGTCATAAGTCGAAACCCTCCGAAAAATGTTTTTAATTATAATCTTCAATTTCATATTAGCTATTTTTTGTTTAGAAGTATTTATTTATTCCTTTTATTACTTCTAACAAGAAAAAACCTCTATGAAACTATGTAAGTCTTCCTTACACTTAATAGAATAAACCGTTAATATGTACAAGAAATAAACGGAATGTAAATTCTATGTAAATTTATAAGAAAAGCTGAGACGACTGTTCAGCGACGTATGAACTGGAATACTTCGATTGAGATAAAGGAAACACGGAGCGCTATGCGAACCGATGTTGACTTATCGTAAATGAGAAGTATGAAGTTAACTAGTCGCTAGGAGTCGAAGCTGGATCAACTAAGAAAACCTGAGACGACTGTTCAGCGACGTATGAACTGGAATACTTCGATTGAGATAAAGGAAACACGGAGCGCTATGCGAACCGATGTTGACTTATCGTAAATGAGAAGTATGAAGTTAACTAGTCGCTAGGAGTCGAAGCTGGATCAACTAAGAAAACCTGAGACGACTGTTCAGCGACGTATGAACTGGAATACTTCGATTGAGATAAAGGAAACACGGAGCGCTATGCGAACCGATGTTGACTTATCGTAAATGAGAAGTATGAAGTTAACTAGTCGCTAGGAGTCGAAGCTGGATCAACTAAGAAAACCTGAGACGACTGTTCAGCGACGTATTGAAACGACCCTCCTTTTAAACCCTTCCTTAATAAAGAAAGCTTTGGGGAAACAAAAAAAGCAATCCTCTCATCACTCAGATGAAACAGGAATGCTTTCCGCTCTTTTCTCTTTTAATTCAAAGTAAACATCTAAAATTCTGCTTCCAATATATTTGTTAACTGCCCCATCGTCTGCATATGGAACAACTACTGCATAAGCAATTTCAGGATTTTCAAAAGGCGCATAGCCAATCATCGTAGCATTAACACTTTCAATTAAATCGCCACTAGTGTTTCTAATATAATAACCATCTAATTTATCTCGAACAAATACTTCGGCCGTTCCTGTCTTAGCTGCCGAATCATACTGTTTTCCTTTAAAATAGTAATTTGCTGTGCCCTGTTTTCCATTGACAACTAACCAAAATCCATGCTGGACGCGCTTAATATATTCTTCATCCATTTCTATCTTGTTTAAGACTGTTGGCGTTGTTTGGTGCACAATTTTTTCGAATGCATCATTTGCACCTGATTCTTTAATTTCTTTCACTAAATATGGTTTTAAGCGATATCCACCATTTGCAATCGTGGAGACATACTGCGCCATTTGTAACGGCGTATACGTATCATATTGCCCTATTGCGAAATCGACTAGCTTTGTAACATTTGTAACAGGTCCTTCATAACCAGTAGCCTCCATCGGTAGATCTATTCCTGTTTTTATTCCTAAGCCAAACTGATGGAATTGCTTTCTCATCGTATTATACGCTTCTGCATTACTAACCTTTTGAACATTCGTATTAATATTATAGTCGGCAATTCTCATTGCAATTTCATACATATACACATTAGATGACATCTCTAAGGCAGAAAAATCATTAATAAGACCCATGTTCTTCCATGATTTTTTTGGTGTTCCATCTGGGAATTTAATTGGTGCATCATAAATTTTTTCTCCTGCACGAACTACACCTGTTTCAAATCCCGTTAAGAGGGTAGCTCCTTTGACTGTTGAACCCATTTCAAACGCTTTTGTAATTGTTCCTAATGCCACATCTTGAAAGTTATTTCCGTCGTATACTCTTCCAGCTAACGCAAGGATTTCACCTGTTTGAGGATTCATCATTACAACGTAACCGGAGTCCATGAACTTATTTTTATCATAGGCCATACCTTTGGTAAGTTCTTCGTCTAACACTTGTTCCACAGCTAGTTGAAGATCAATATCCAATGTTAAAACTAAATCTAACCCTCGTTTACCTTGTATCGTTTCTTTTTTCTCTAATATTTTCCCAGACTTATCAATAACAAATATTTCTTTACCCTTTTGACCTCTTAATACGTCTTCATAATGTTCTTCTAGAAAACTTACTCCGACATAATCATTTCGTGCATAGCCACGAACTTCATAATATTGCAGTTCTTCTTGAGGGATTTCTTTTACTTTTCCAAAGAATGACTTTAATACTTGATTACCATAAGGGTAACTTCTTGTGCCCTCTGAGTTCATTTCAATATCAATACCCGGTAGCTCTTCTAAGTGTTCTGAAACCCTAGCTACTTCATGATAAGGAACGTTGTTTTTTATCGGTTGTGGTGCATATGCATACCCGAAATCAAGTTCTCGTTTAATAGCAATTAATTTCAACTCATCACTTGTTATTTCCTGTAAGTCTTCTTCAGTAATTCTTTCAATTATTGTTTTATATACTTCATCGTTTTTTAATTGGCTTTTTTCTTCTTCCGTTATTTTTGCAATTGCTTTTTCTTCTCTAGTAAGAATCCAATAGTCTTGTTTGTCTCTTTTCGTCACTCGATTGATTTGATAATCCCATACATCAATATACTTAATTAACTTTTGAGCTAATTCAAGTGTATCGTATTGATTCACTCGGTCACTCATCTTTGTATACGTAATCGTATATGATGGATCATTATCTACAAGTAACTTCCCATTACGATCATACATTTTCCCACGTGGCACTGCATTCTCAACGATAACTTCTCCTGAGCGTTCTACTTGTTGTAAGAATTGTTCACCTTGAACAATTTGAATTACACCTAATCGTAATATTAAAAATGAAAAGAACAAAAAAACAAGCAAAAACAATATATTTAAACGATATGGCAGTACTACCTTCTTTTTTTTCTTTTTATCAACCATTTCGCTTCTTCCTCTCTCCAATAGGAAAGACACCTTTTGTAAGGTGCCTATTTCTCTTTCTTATATTATTTCATCTTCACATAATCCTGTCAAAAAGAAGTTAAGTAGTCGTTGAGCCATTTTCCCCTTCAGCTAAATTGTGACTAGACGTAGTATGTTCATTCTTTTCATTTTTAAGATTAATCTTTCGAACACTGAAGTAAATAAGTAAGTGCCCTGGCCCAAGGATTACTAATAAAATAGGGATACTTATTTTTTCATTAAAGAAAACAACCGCTATTAGAAATAAGATAATCGAAACAATTCTACCTGCATTTAAAAATAATTCTCTAACAACAATGTATTCGATTCTCATCTCTGCAGCATTCCAACTCTTCCCAATTACATCGTATGTAAGTGAGATATATGGTACATACAAGAATGGATATGCCAATGACATAACAATTGCGTAAGTAATTAGCAACGGATAAGAGAGCTTAAAAATTAGTAAAGTGATTGCGATATATAAAACAAGCCCACCAACAAAAATTGACCGTTTACGAAATCTTGGTTTAATTAACCTTGTAGCTAAATAGTATGATAAAAATGCTACACCTGATTGAATTAAACCAAAAGTACCTAAAGCAAGTTCACTATTTGTCGTAATAAATACCCAAACTACGATGACAAATACAAATGTTCCTTCTCTGTATCCTTGAAAAAAATGAGCATTACATATACTTTTCCAATTGTAGTTATGATGTCGCTCCTTAACAATCGCCCGAAAAGAGAAGGTCCCTTTTGCCGCTCTTCTCTTTAAAAAGAATGTTAAAATAACTGCTCCTGAAAATAATGCTAGAGAAATTGTAAATATCGTTGTATATCCAGTAAACTTCTCCATCTTTGAAATAATAAACCCTGCACTTATCGGTCCAATCATTCCGGCAAATGAAGTCAAAAGACCTAAAAAGCCATTAAAAAAATCGCGCGTTTCAGGTTCCGTTATTTCAAAAGTTAAAACATTAAACGCGAGCCAGTAAAAGCCGAATCCAATTCCTAGTAGACCACCTAATAAAAGTAAATAAGTACTCGTTTGCTCTCCTAATGCTAGTACTGTTATGAAAAAGATAGATAAAAATATCACACCTAGTCGCAAAACAATTACTCGATCAATATGTTTTGCCCATCGGCCAGCGACGAGAAATGTTAATGGTTGCATGATTACAACTGCTAAATTGTATAAACCTATATCCTTAAATTCGCCGGATTGCTTCCATAAATATACGTTTACAAAAGTATTCGATAAAGCAATGCTTAGTGAATACAAACCACCGATTAGGAGAAGTAAGATTAAGTCGCGATTAACTTCGACGTTCCCAATGACTTTTTTTAAAACCTTCATAGCTTCCGTCTCCCCTTTTCTATTCCGTATTGTGCCACATCTTTTTAATGTTATTCTAGGGGAGAAATAGAAAAGGCCAGTATGCATAATGCATAACTGGCCTAAAAAAATATTATTTTGCTTGAGCGTAAAGTTTAGAAACTTCATCCCAATTAACGACATTCCAGAAAGCAGCAATGTAATCTGGACGACGGTTTTGGTAATTTAAGTAGTAAGCATGTTCCCAAACATCTAAACCTAAGATAGCAGTTTTACCTTCCATAACAGGGTTATCTTGGTTTGGAGTGCTTGTTACTTCTAGCTCTCCATTATTAACAACTAACCAAGCCCAACCTGATCCAAAACGAGTAGCTGCAGCTTTTGCAAATTCCTCTTTAAAGCTGTCAAGGCTACCGAACTTGCTATTGATCGCTTCCGCTAGTTCTCCAGTAGGTTCCCCACCACCATTTGGTCCAATTACTGTCCAAAATAGGCTGTGGTTCATGTGTCCACCACCATTGTTTCGTACTGCAGTACGAATGCTTTCAGGTACAGCTGATAAGTTATTAGCTAATAACTCTTCTAAGCTTTTTCCAGAAAGTTCATCATGCCCCTCAAGTGCAGCATTTAAGTTTGTTACATAAGCGTTATGGTGTTTACCATGATGGATTTCCATTGTTTGAGCATCGATATGAGGCTCTAAAGCGTCTTTTGCATAAGATAATGCAGGTAATTCAAATTTAGCCATAATTAAAAATCCTCCTTTAAATTTATATGTATATTTGAGGTTCTTCCTCTTTTGTAAAAAAGCAATGGTAAAATTGCCTCTTTAATGTAAGATTAACAAACTTTATCTTTTTGTTCAATTAAGATGATTGACAATAGGCAAAGAAAAAAGTTGATCGAATTGATCAACTTTAATTAGATAAGGCATTCTTATCGTAACTTAAAATTTGGTTTAACAAATTATTGTTTTTTTCTTTATATTCATCAATTGATTCAATAGGTTTATATGATGCAAAGTAGTCAATCATATATTCATTGATGCTCATGTAATAATGAATTTCGTCTTTCATGTAGTTACTTATAGTATGTGTTATATCTTTATGATCTTGAAAATCGAATATTTTTACATTTTTATACTTTGATAATAATTTGTAAGTTTCTTCTTTAAACATCAACCTATGTGTAATATTTTCATTATTTTTATTGTAAATTCTCACTTGGACTGAAATAGCGTAAGGAGCATAATAAAAAATAAATTCAACATCTTGGTTATTCTCAACTAATTTAATTATATTTTTTTCAAAGTTACTTAGCATTGTATCAACTGAATATATATCACTAACTTGTTTATTCGTTTTTATTGGCTTCGATGGTTTTATTTTTTCCTTAGTCAATGGTGCAATATTTTCACCAAATTTATATAACATTTCTCTATCTCTGTTAGAATTATCATCACTAATATTTGCAATTATAGTGTTGGTAAATTCTTCTAGAGGATATAGTGTTAATAAATATTTATAATCATTCAAAAAGTTATAATCATATAAATGAAATGGAAATTCATTAAAAGTCTCAATAACATCATCATATTCTCTTTGAAATGCAAAAGGGTTAAGTTCCCAGATTACCTTTGTTACTTCTTCCTTTTGTAAAGCCAAGTTAGCTGCTAAATATTGTTCGTAAGCAGTTGAACCCGGGATCGATGCGTTAAGTGATTTAACATTTAACTTTTCATCGACATAGCTTTCCACAAAGTTCCTTCCCATTGATGAACCTAAAATAATAGTATCAAAAGAAGTGTTTCTTATAAAGCCTGGTAATTGAAACCTAGCATTAGTTGAATATTGCTGTTCATAAAGCTTTGTAAATCTATATACAGACAATGGATCAATTATATAAATGAAGCTAGCGTAAAACAGAAAAAAAACGATAATGCTTATTAAATATTTCTTTAAGAAAACTTTGTAGTTCATCTTTAGCTACACTCCAAATTATTAAAAATTAAAGTAAAGAAATTCACTCACTTTAGTTAATGACATTATTGCTATCGCTGTTGTAATGGCTAACCAAATGCTTTCTTTTGTTGTACCTTTGAAATTGTTCATTCTTTCAAATGAATTTTTTGTAGAAACAACCACCAGTAAAAATACAGCTGTATAAAGAAAAGCTTCTGTAGGTTCTATTAAACCTTTTAAGAAAAATGTAGTTCCAATATCTACATTAATAGTTGTGATCTTCTCAAAAACCGTTATATAAATCTCCGGCAAACTAAATCCATTAAGACCAATCATTGCTGTAAGGACTCGTTCGGCATCTGCCCAACTATTAGCTCTGAAAAATACCCAAGCAATATTCACAAAATTAAATGTGATAAACCAAGCGATGTATTTATTCATCGTATAACCAAATCGTTTCCATATGCGGTGAATTACTGTTGCTAACCCATGTAAGAAACCCCAAAATACAAATGTCCAGCCAGCACCATGCCACAACCCACTTATTAAAAATATTGTTAATATATTTACATAAGTCCTTAATTCACCTTGACGATTTCCACCTAGAGGAATATACAAATATTTAGTTAAAAATCTACCTAAAGTCATGTGCCACCTTCTCCAAAAATCTTGTATATCCAGTGATTTATATGGAGAGTTAAAATTTAATGGCAGTCTAATATTAAACAAAAGGGCAGCCCCAATCGCCATGTCACAATAACCGCTAAAATCAAAATATAATTGCATAGTATACGATAAAGAGGTTAACCATCCTTCAAAGAAAGTTAAAGTATATGGTTCATCAAAACCCTTTGTTGCCCATACTGCAAAAGAATCAGCTATAACAACTTTTTTAAACAAACCTATAAAAAAGATAAACATGCCTAATGAAATATTCCTAAGATCAATTTTCTTATTTTCTTTTGTTTCAAATTGAGGCATCATCTCTTTATGATGGACAATTGGACCAGCTATAAGTTGTGGAAAAAAAGTAACAAACAATGAGTAGTCTAAAAAGTTATAACCGTCATATTCACGACGATAACTATCAACTAGATAAGCGATTTGTTGGAATGTAAAAAAACTTATAGCTAACGGCAATACTAGGTGAAGTAAGTTGTAATCATTTTCAAATAATGTATTAATATTAGCGATGAAAAAATCAGCATATTTAAAATATCCTAATAAAAATACATTTATCAATATCCCAAAAGTCAATAATAGTTTATTTCGTTTAATATTTCCATTTACTAGTAAGGTACCTACAATAAAGTTAAAAATTAATGAACCTACTATCAGAGGTAAATAAGCAACATTCCACCAACTATAAAAAAAGAGAGAGCATGTAACGAGCCATACCTTGGAATATATTGAATTACTTAATTTATTTAATAAAAAGTAGACAATAAAAACAATCGGTAAAAAGACAAAAATAAACTCATATGAATTAAATAACATTCTGTTCCTCCATTCTATTTGATATTTAATCACACTTTAAATGTCCTGTCCATGCCTACTCGTACTACTATTTTTGAGGGTGAACAAACCATTTTAATTTATACTTAAGAGGTGAAATAAAACAAAAAAACCTTCCCAAAAACGGAAAGGTTGTATGTATAATTTTGGTTGCGGGGGCAGGATTTGAACCTACGACCTTCGGGTTATGAGCCCGACGAGCTACCGAACTGCTCCACCCCGCGGTAATAGTATTTAGTTTTAATTTATGAAAATTTCCTAAAAACGTGAATATGTATGGCGGAGGAAGAGGGATTCGAACCCCCGCGGGCTTTAACACCCCTGTCGGTTTTCAAGACCGATCCCTTCAGCCGGACTTGGGTATTCCTCCGTCATAATATGGTGGACCCTGCAGGACTCGAACCTGCGACCGATCGGTTATGAGCCGATAGCTCTAACCAGCTGAGCTAAGGGTCCTTAAGATATGGGGCGAATGATGGGAATCGAACCCACGAATGTCGGAACCACAATCCGATGCGTTAACCACTTCGCCACACCCGCCATCTTATTAAGGATATTCAATTTAATTATGGTAGCGGCGGAGGGAGTCGAACCCACGACCTCACGGGTATGAACCGTACGCTCTAGCCAGCTGAGCTACACCGCCATAATGGCTCCACAGGTAGGACTCGAACCTACGACCGATCGGTTAACAGCCGATAGCTCTACCACTGAGCTACTGTGGAAAAACAATATAAGGTTTTTAACGACAAGTGTTAATATATCAAAGATGCACTATTTTGTCAACACTTATTTTAACTTTATTTTTCATCTCCAGTTGATGGGGACAGAAAATAATATAACATGAACGATCGCTCCTAGCAATAGTTTTTTATAAAAATTAATATTATTCACTATCTACTTTATGGTACTCTAAATTGGTAAAATTGAATTTTGGAGGTGCGTTTTCCATGATTAATATTAAAATGCTTATTAAAAGCATTTATTCTCCTAGCTCCATTTATAAAACCAGGTTCCTTTCCATAGGCAAGGCAATCATTCAAGTATTTATCTTGGCTTTCATCTTTAACGTCTCACTTTATTTGCATTCAACAATAGCAGTCTTCGATTTATTGGATAGCTTAGAAGTTCATAAGGAAAGTTTTTCTTCTGTATTTGTTATCAATGAGGAAATCCAAGCTAAAGAATCAATTGTCACTAATAATACGAATGTAATAGTAGTAAGAAAAGAAAATTCCCTTGAAATGAATGAATATGCTGACAAAGATGTATTAGCCTTCCTAAATGACAAACTTTATATCAATGCTGCAAGTAAAGAAATTATTATTCCATATACTATGTTAGGTGAAGGTGACATAGTCGAAACTATACTTCAACAACAATCCTTAATTTACTTGGGTGGTTTGTTAATTTTTACTGGGAGTTATTTATTCCAAGTCACACTCTTCTTTTTTGGCGTTTCTCTTCTTGCTGCGATTAGTATGTATAATAAGAATCGTGCAAAAATTCCTTATCGCGTGACATGGCGTATAGCTGCATTTGCAATTACAAACACTGTCCTACTTTTTTCTTTAATTAACCTTTTACAAATGGCATTGCCACCTTTCATTTCTTTTTTAATTTTGTTACTAAGTAATTTAATGGTCTATTTATCATTTCGGAAATAAATATTCAACATAAGTAATTTTTATTCTCCTTTCTAGTTCTTTTTTTTATGGACAAGCATATGATTTATTAACTGTGCTTTATTTGAAGGGAGAATTATTATGTTAAAACGTTTTTTAATTTTTTTAACCGTTTGCGGAATTGTCTATTCATGTTACTTTGATTGGAAGGTCGGTACATTACCTGCTAGAGCAAGTGACGATGCAGTCCCAGTACATGCTGATAATATAAGCGAAATACCTTCTGTTGAAGTTACTGTATTGAATGGTGACACTGTACTTTCCATAGTCGAAAAGTTAAACGACGGAACCCTTCCAACTTCAATGTCTCAAGTTATTAATGATTTTGAGTCTCTGAATCCAAATGTAAAAGCTCACGTTATTAAATCTGGCAGTAAATATTTATTTCCAATATATAAGAAAGTTGAATAATAATTCTTGCTAAAGGAACGAACCGGTTGATAAAATAAGGCTATGAATTTTTTTAAGGAGCGATTGTCCATGAAAGAAATCGTACACCGTACGAAAACAAGACCGGTTAAAGTTGGAGATTTAACTATTGGTGGTAATGATCAAGTTATCATCCAAAGTATGACAACTACAAAAACACACGATGTTGAAGCAACTGTAGCTGAGATTAAGCGTTTAGAAGAAGCTGGGTGCCAAGTTGTACGTGTTGCATGTCCAGATGAACGTGCTGCAAATGCTATCGCAGATATAAAAAAGCAAATAAACATTCCATTGGTTGTAGATATTCATTTTGACTACAAACTTGCTTTAAAGGCAATTGAAGGTGGAGCAGATAAGATTCGTATTAATCCCGGGAATATTGGGAGAAGAGAAAAAGTTGAAGCTGTAGTAAATGCAGCAAAAGAAAAAGGAATCCCTATTCGCATTGGTGTAAATGCTGGATCCTTAGAAAAGAGAATTTTGGATAAGTACGGTTACCCAACTGCTGATGGAATGGTTGAAAGTGCCTTACATCATATTAAAATTTTAGAGGACCTTGATTTTCACGATATTATCGTGTCTATGAAAGCTTCAGACGTAAATTTAGCTATTGAAGCATATACAAAGGCAGCACAAGCATTTTCTTACCCATTACACTTAGGGATTACAGAATCTGGCACACTATTTGCTGGTACAGTTAAAAGTGCGGCTGGATTAGGAGCTATCTTAAGCAAAGGGATTGGAAACACTGTAAGAATCTCTTTAAGTGCAGATCCAGTTGAGGAAGTAAAAGTTGCTCGCGAATTATTAAAGTCATTTGGCTTAATCTCAAATGCCGCAACATTAATCTCATGTCCAACATGTGGACGAATTGAGATTGACTTAATGTCAATCGCTAATGAAGTAGAAGAATATATCGCACATATCAAAGCGCCGATAAAAGTAGCCGTATTAGGTTGTGCTGTGAATGGACCTGGAGAAGCTCGTGAAGCTGATATCGGGATAGCTGGCGCACGTGGCGAAGGTTTATTATTCCGTAAAGGTGAAATAGTACGAAAAGTACCAGAAGCTATTATGGTCGAAGAATTAAAAAAAGAAATAGACAAAATTGCTGAAGAATACTTTGCTAGTCAAAAAAACAAATAAAAAATACTACAAAAAAGGAAGCAGCACCAAATCTGCTTCCTTTTTTTGTTATATAAACGGCGAAATTAACAATCTTGTCACAATGGAAAGAATACCTAAACCAATGGACCATGCTCCTAGCGCCGCTGCTCCTCTTCTTCTTGCGATAAATCCGATGATTATCCCTGCAGCTCCTAAAATGATTGGAGCCATAAATAGGGAAAGGATTGAAAGTACTAATGCTAATATCCCCATACCTCTACCACCGACTGCTTCATCATCACCTGTTTCAACTGCCTTCTCAGTCAATGGACGCTCTTCTTCGGGGTTTTGTAGTACTGGGCGATTATAAGCGACTGGAGATGGTGCAATTTCTGTAGCCATTTCCTCGTCAAGTTCATTAATACTATCTCTTTCGTCGATTCCAATATCTTGTCTTAATCGTCGTTCCTCGTTGTTCAAGCGAATCACTCACCTTCCGATTTTGAGGAGCATTATTATCATTAACGAAACTGACGGTTCATATGTTCATTAAACATTGCTAATACTGGAAATAAGCTCTATTTTAATTAATATGATACAATTTGATAAAAGAAAGGAATGACTAAAAATGAAGAGAGTAAAATTTGGGTTTGATATCGATGGAACAGTTACATGTCCTACATCATATATCCCCTATTTAAATAAATCATTCGATAGGAACTTATCGCTAGATGATATTAAAGAATACTCATTACTTCCCCTCTTAAACATAACAGAAGAAGAGTTTTGGAAATGGATGGATGAGCATGAGGAAACAATTTGCAGGCAATCTCCAGTTGCTAAATATTTTGAAATAATATTCCCTGAGTGGAGTAATAAACATGAATTCATCTTTGTAAGCGCTCGAAGAAAATATTTATTAGAAGCAACTCACGAATGGTTAGAAAAACATAATGTACCTTATTCCCACGTCGAATTAATTGGTAAACATGATAAAGTAAGTGCTATTAAAAATCTTAAATGTGATATTTTCTTTGAGGATAAGCACGATAATGCCTGTGACATTGCTGAAGAATGCGGCATCCCGGTTATTTTATTTGATACTCCATACAATCGAGATCCAATTCCGGAAAATGTCATAAGGGTAAACAACTGGCTAGAGGCTAAAGAATGGGTTAATAATTGGTTAGATAAGAAGGCAAAAGAGACACAATAATTGTGTCTCTTTCTTTAATGCTTTGGTTTAAATGTATGGCAACATGTTTCAGCACTATGTTCCGCTTCATCTTCATGTGCAGTTGAACTAGATAAATTACCACTATCATCCATACTGACATGGTTATTTGCATGCTCATCTATTTCAACAAGGATTGAATCTGCCTGACAATTGTTCCCTTCACCCCAAAAGGCGCAGTTGGCAACATTACATTTTACGATTGGCATTAGTAATCTCCTCCTCATCATTACTTTTAGCAATTTAGAGGAAGAGTAACCCTGTTAAGATTTGCTATTATGTTGACACTCTTTGCAATATCCATAAATTTCAAACTTATGATCCACAATTTCAAAATCATCACTATTTAACGTAATTGATGTCATCGGACACTCATCAACATGTTTTGTCTTGTTGCAACTTAGACATATTAAATGATGATGGTGCTTAGACCCGGAGCATGTGAGACGAAATTTCTTCTCCCCTTCAAGATCAGTTGATTCAAGAATATTAAGTGTTGTAAAAAGTGCTAAGTTTCTATAAATCGTATCATAACTTAGTCCAGGGATATTCATTTTCAGTAATTCCATTACTTCTTTTGCAGACATGTAGCGTTTATTTTCCGCAAATAAATTAAGGATGAATTCACGTTTATCAGTTAATTTAAAACCATTATTTTTCAATTGTTCTAAAGCATATTCAACGTTCATTCGAATCCCCTCTTTATTTCTTTTTTCTTTTACTCCACAAAATTGACCCTAGTAATATTAATACTGCGATTACTACAATTGTTCCACCTGGTGATATAGACAAGTGGTAAGCAGAGATAAGTCCACCTATAACCGCAATCTCTCCAAAGATAATGGAAAATAGTATGGATTGTTTAAAACCATTAGCAATTCTAATACTTGCCGCTACAGGTAATGTCATTAATGATGATACAAGTAAAATCCCTACAATTCTCATGGAGGAAGAAATTACTAACGCAACAATTACAATAAACAAGAAATGAATTGTTTTTGCTTTAACACCCGAAACTTTCGCTTGCTCTTCATCAAAAGATAAAAATACTAATTCTTTATAAAGTAAAATGATAATTATTACTACAAATAATGTAATACAAGATATTACATACACATCTAAGCGACTAACGGCATTGACACTTCCAAATAAATAATTCATTAGTTCAGAATTAAAGCCGTCTGATAAAGAAATAAAAATAACACTTAAACCTATACCACCAGACATTAAAATTGGTATTGCCAATTCCTGATAAAACTTATAAATAGACCTTAATTTTTCGATTAATACAGATCCGACTACAGAAAAGGCCATTCCAAAGTAAAGGGGAAGTGATTGCATCCCTTGCAAAGGGAAAAAGGTTTTCTGCAAAAGCATCCCCCCCGCAATTCCTGCTAACGTTATATGTGATAATGCATCTGCGATTAAGGAAAGTCGTCTTACAACAATAAAAGTCCCGATTAATGGTGCTAAAAAGCCTATTAAGATTCCGACTATAAAGGCATTTTGTAAAAAATCATATGTGAAAAATGCTGAAATCATTTTGTTATTCCTCCATGCTCATGATCATGAGTAATTACTTTTACATCGTGCCCGTAAAAGGAGGATAAATTAGATTTCTCATATTCCTTATATGCCTCTCGGTCTCCGTGAAAATGTAATGTTTTATTAATACAAGCTACATTAGTAACTTTTTCTGAAATTACACCTACATCATGTGATACTAATAGTAATGTAATACCTTTATTACGATTAAGATTTGTAAGAAGTTTATAAAATGATTGAACATGCTGATTGTCTACACCAACAGTAGGTTCATCTAATATTAATAATTCCGGATCACTTACTAAAGCTCGAGCAATAAAAACCCTTTGCTGTTGCCCACCAGAAAGTTCTCCAATATTTCTTTTTTTAAATGCACTCATGCCCACAGTTTCTATTGCTTCATCAATTAACTTTTTATCTTTACTGCTTTGAAAAGAGAATAAGCCTTTTTTCCCTACTAGCCCCATTGCTACTACTTCAAATACTGTAGCAGGGAATCCACTGTTAAAACTGTTTGCTTTTTGTGATACGTACCCTATCTTTTGCCATTGTTTAAACTTATCCTGATTTTCTCCAAATAGAAGAACAGTCCCTTTATCAGGCTTAATTAATCCGAGGATAATTTTTATTAACGTTGATTTCCCAGAGCCGTTAGGTCCCACTAATCCTAAGAAATCCCCTCTATTAATAGTTAAAGAAACATCTTCGATAACATTTCGGTCATCATACCGATAAGTCACATTAGATATTTCTAATACTTTTGTTGATTGATCCATACTTTCATTCCTCCGCTTGGAAACGATTCTAAGTTTCCGCTCGTTCAATTAATCCTAACTATACATAATAACAAAAAAAATGTAAAACAGAAAAACTCTTATCACATGATAAGAGTTAGTTTGAGCTATAAGCTACGTATTTTTGTTTGTTAGCCCCATTTTGTATCTTAACAGCGTAAGAGCTTTTTGCATGTCCATACTGTTGTATATATGCTTCTAAACCATAAATTCCTCGGTTATAAGCAGTTAGTGCCTTATCCCAGTTTCCGTACCTATTTTGCAGGAAGTCTAGATACACGATCGCTAGTTGAATCGAATAATAAGGGTCAAAAAGCATTTCGTGTTTGTATGGTAAATCAGCCATTCCAGCAATCCAAGGTGCAGTATTTTTCATAAATTGCGTCATCCCATAAGCATGACCATATTTTGTTTCTGGACCTACTAAATGTGGATCAAAAGTATTTCCAGATTCAATTTTTATTAATTCATAAACAATGTATGGATCCATGTCATATCTTTTGGCTTCCTGAGCTAAGAATAGCCCCCAGCTCTTCTTAAATTCTCCATCACTTTCTTCATAAAAATGTTCCGAAAGCTTTTGACTTTTTAACCAGTCTTTATAGCCATTTAATGGCTCCGAAGCTTCTGTTGCATTTTCTTCCAAGTAATTTTGCATTAGTGACATATCACGTTCTACAATTAACATCTCTTGATAATTTTTGAAAATTTCGTTTTCACTAGTTAAATAATCAACTTGTTCTTTTGCTACATATAATTGTTTCTCTGTTTTATTTAAGTTAATTTGTTGCACTGATATGACAACTAGTAAAGAAAAAATTACAGCTAATAAAGCTAACTTTAAGCCCCATTGCTTCATATTTTCAATTAGCATAATTTATTTGCACTCCTCTAAAAACCTTAACTATATTTGCACCGTTGCCTATGTTAGATGAATAACAGTCCAAGTGCAAACATGGTATTTCGGCATATTCATCGGAATTTAAGCAAAAGCAATAGTGTATTGCTTCAATACAATGCTTTATCTTTCCCGATTGCCCCATTGTTCCCAATCCCTCCCTTTTTTATACTAATTAAGATGAAAAATCCAGTATTTTCAAACCTTTCTCCCACAAAAAGGAAAAACCACCTAGATAATTAATCTAGGTGGTCCTAAATATTTTAATGAATAGAAGACTTAAATTTTGCTCCACGTGTTTCTTGTGTATTCATAATAGTAATAAAAGCATTTGGGTCTATATCATAAACGATATTTTTTAACTTTGTTACTTCAAGTCTTGTAACAACAGCATATATAACTTCTTTTTCAGCGTCTGTATATCCGCCTTTTCCTTTTAACTTCGTTGTTCCACGCCCTAATCGGTCCAATATGTCCTGAGATACTTCTTCATAATAATCCGATACGATAAGAACAGCTTTTGTTTCATCTAACCCTTGAATGACAGTATCAATTGTTTTAAAGGCAATATAATACGTCATTACAGAATACATCGCTTCTTCTACCCCAAACACAAATGCTGCCGTCCCAAAGATGAAAATGTTCATAAACATAACAAGTTCACCTACTGAAAACGGAAGTCTTTTCGTAAGTAGAATACTTAAAATTTCTGTACCATCTAATGATCCACCATGGCGAATAACAATACCAACACCCGTTCCTAATACTAACCCACCAAAAACAGTAGCCAATATTGGTTGATCGACAAACGGACTAAAATGATGTAATTGACTTTCAATAATTGCTAAACAAACAATCGCAAATAAGGATGAAAAGGCAAACGTCTTCCCAATTTGTTTATAACCTGAATACATAAATGGTAAATTAATAAAGACGACTAAAGTACCAAAATTAATGAATGTTATCGATTCAGGTGTAATATAATCTAAAATTAATGAAATACCAATGATACCACCATCAATAATATTGTTTGGCATTAAAAACAACTCAATACTTACAGCAGCTAAAAGAGAACCTAGCACAATCATAAATAGTCGGTAAATTAAATGAAAGGTACTCTCTTTTTTATGTTCTTTTTTCTTTTTTCTTACCATAGGCCCATCTCCGTTCATTCTTTTTACTATAATATTCTTTGCAAACTAATAGATACCTTAAGGGCACTCTTTATTTCCTAGTGAATAACCTGTAATAACGAATTTTTGTTTCAAGGAGGTATTCATTTGGTAAACCCCATCATGCAAAAACTAATAAATCATCAAATCCAAAATGCTACTTTAGAACAATTACTAAAATACGCAAGTAAATATAACGTTTCATTAACGAAACAAGAAGCACAAGTAATTGTAGATGTTTTACGAAAAAATAACATTGATATTTTCGATACCAATAAAAGGTTGAAAATTCTAAAGGAAATTGCTCGTAAAGTAAATCCTACGGTTGCAAAAAAAATGAACAACATTTTAGAACAATTAATTAATTAAACTGTTAGCAATGTTTCCTGTAACTTTTCATTAAATGATTTTTCCTTCAACATTTCAATCTCAAGTTTATATGGAGCTTTTTTATTATTTTTGTCCTCCCCTACAAACGGTGTTTCAAGAATCTTCGGAATATCTTGCAATTGTGGATGATGAACAATATAGTTTAGTGCATCAAAACCAATGTGACCAAAGCCAATGTTCTCATGACGGTCTTTTCTAGCACCTTTAATATTTTTACTGTCGTTTATATGCAATACTTTTAAGCGGTCTAAGCCAATAAGTTTATCAAACTCATTTAAGACACCATCAAAGTCATTTACAATATCATAGCCAGCATCATGTGTATGGCAAGTATCAAAACAAACAGAGATTTTTTCATTATATTTTACGCCATCAATGATCTTTGCAAGTTCTTCAAAAGAGCGACCACATTCGCTGCCTTTACCAGCCATTGTCTCTAAAGCAATTTGAACTTGTTGCTCTTTTGTGACTACTTCATTTAACCCTTCAATAATTTGCTTAATCCCAGCATCAGCACCAGCTGTAACATGAGCACCAGGATGAAGAACAATCTGCTTCGCAACTTGTAATGCTTCTGTACGTTCAATTTCTGCTCGCAGGAAGTTTACACCTAATTCGTACGTTTCTGGCTTTATCGAATTCCCAATGTTAATAATATACGGGGCATGTACAACGATTTCATTAATGCCATTAGCCTTCATATGCGCAATACCGTTTTCAATATTTAATTCCTCAATAGGCTTTCTTCGCGTATTTTGAGGAGCTCCTGTATAAATCATAAATGTATTAGCACCATAAGAAACAGCTTCTTCACTGGAACCTAATAACATTTTCTTTCCACTCATAGATACGTGTGAACCTAACTTTAACATAAACCTACACTCCCTTATCATTATCCATCTAATCTTAACATCGAATCGGAAGCTAGAAAAGTCGGAGCAATCGGTTACCGGCGTAAAACCTTACAACATTTTGCACATTAGACTAAAAATATAAAAACAGCCTTTCACTTTGAAAGGCTGTTTCTTCGTTTATCTTTGTTTATTTCTACGACCCATTTGTTCAGCTTGTTTTTTAAGCTTCTTTTTATAACCAGGTTTTACTTTATGTTGTGATTTTAATTTACTAAAGGTTTTTTGGTTTTCATCAGCTTTCTTAACACGCTTTCTTCTAAGAGGAGCCAATTCGATAAACTCGTTATTTTTAATATCTTTATGGGCAAAATTAATTCCTTTAGAAGTAAGCCTTGCTAATGCATCCTCGTCCGAAATTTCATATAGTGTTATAGCAATACCTTCAGCCCCAGCTCTTCCAGTTCGACCAGAACGGTGAATGTAAAAATCTAAATCCTCAGGTAGTTCATAGTTAATGATATGGGAAACACCTTTAATGTCTATTCCACGAGCAGCAATATCAGTAGCAACTAAGTATTGCATTTTTACATCTAAGACATCTTTCATCACCTTGTTACGTTGTCTCGGTGTTAAACTTCCATGTAATCTTCCAACGTTAATGCCTCGCTCTTGTAACGCATTTGCCACTTCATCTGCTTGTTTTTTTGTGTTTGTAAAAACGATAGCAAAATATGGATTAATTGATTTCGTCACGCGCTCAAGCAAGTCTATTTTTTCTCTATGACGAACAGGAATGATAACATGTTCAATTTTAGGTTTAGTTGCTTGTTCTCCTTTAGCTTCAATAAACTTAGGATTTTGCATATATTTTTTCAAAAACGGTTGTAGCTTTTCAGGTATTGTTGCAGAGAAGACAAGCATTTGCACGTCTTCTTTCATTCTTGATGCTAATTGATCGACTTCATTAATGAATCCCATATCTAACATAACATCAGCTTCATCAACTACTAATGTTGAAGCTTTAAATATTGAAAGAGCTTGCTCTTTTACAACGATGTCCATTAATCGTCCAGGAGTAGCTACTACAATATGCGGAGGTACAGCAAGTTTACCAATTGTACGACTACGATCTGTTCCGCCAACAATACATCTTGCTTCAATTTTCTCACCTTCTGGAGCATGAGCTGTTAACTTTAAAATTTCAGCATAAATTTGTTTCGCTAACTCTCTAGTTGGTGCTGTAATTACAGCTTGTACTTCTGCAATAGTTGGGTCGATATTATTAACGATTGGTAATAAATACGCTAACGTCTTACCTGTTCCAGTTTGCGACTTACCGATAGCGTCAGTTCCATTCATAATCGAAGGAATTAAGCGTTCTTGTATTTCTGTCGGCAATTTAAAACCTTGCTCCATAATTGATTCAATAATAAATGGCTTAAGGTTAAAGCGTTCAAAATTTGATTGTTTCATTTATATGATCCCTGACCTTTCTTTGGGTATAAACCCATTGTTATACTAATGCGACACGGGCTTTTATATGAGCGCATAATTTAATAAATAGAAAAAAGCAAAATTTCTCGAAAGGAGTGATAATCTTGTTCCAAAATCAGTCCCACCCTTATTTTCCACCTAGCCATATTCCCAGTTTTCCTCTAAACCAAATGAGAAATCCATTTCCTCAAGGTCAGATCCCAATGAGAGGACATTTCCCTGGACAATTTCCTACTACTGCAGCCACAAGAGGTCCATTCGCTGGTGGTGCTAGAGGTGGTGGATTTCTATCTAACCTCTTAAAAGGCGGATTGCCTGGAGGTGCGCCTGGTGCTGGTGGTGGCCTTACGAATATTCAAGGTATGTTAAACAATGTTCAAGGAGCTCTAAAAGTAGCACAAACTGTCGGACCAATGGTTCAGCAATACGGGCCTATAGTAAAAAATATACCTGCATTATTTACCGTATTCAAACAATTGAACAGTGCAGAGAATACTTCGGATAAAAACAAAAGTAAATCTCCAAAAAGGAGCAATCCTAAAAACAGTTCACAAAAAGGTAAATCAAAAGTTAATTCTGTAGATGTAACTGACACAGAAAAAAAATCTATTAAGAAACATTCTGGGTATCGAACAAAAGAATCTACACCAAAGCTATATTTTTAATAACTGTTACTTTCATTGTTTTCTTTTTCCTTCTCTATTATAATTAACACCATACCATATTTTTAGTTTTTTAGTTAATTCTTTTTGGGGGGTATTAGATGAAAGTAGTAAAAATTGCCCCACGGGGATATTGTTACGGTGTAGTTGATGCAATGGTTTTAGCGCGACAAGCTGCTAAAAACCCAGATTTACCAAGGCCTATATACATTTTAGGTATGATTGTGCATAACGCTCATGTAACGGAAGCATTTGAAGAAGATGGAATAATTACCTTAGACGGTTCTAGCCGAGTAGAGCTTCTGAAAAAGATTGATAAGGGAACGGTAATTTTCACTGCTCACGGAGTTTCACCTGAAGTTCGCAGGATAGCTAAAGAAAAAGGCCTATCCGTTGTTGATGCAACTTGTCCGGATGTTACTAAAACACACGACCTAATCCGAGACAAAGAAGAAGAGGGCTACCATGTTGTTTACATCGGAAAAAAGGGACACCCTGAGCCTGAAGGTGCAATAGGAATTGCCCCTCATATCGTTCATCTCATTCAAACACCAGAAGAAGTAGCAGAATTAGACATTCCTTCTGAAAAAATACTTGTTACGAACCAAACAACGATGAGTCAGTGGGATGTAGCCCACATTATTGATAAAGTTAAAGAGAAATACCCACATGCAGAAGTGCATAATGAAATTTGTTTAGCAACACAAGTTCGCCAAGAAGCAGTAGCAACTCAAGCGGTCGATGCTGACTTAACAATTGTTGTGGGTGATCCACGAAGTAACAATTCAAACCGTTTGGCGCAAGTTTCTTCTGATATCGCAGGAAGACCAGCATACCGAATATCAGATATTAGTGAATTGAACCTTGAGTGGCTTAAAGGTGTCGAAACGGTGGCTGTAACGGCCGGTGCATCTACACCTACTCCAATTACAAAAGAAGTAATTGCATTCCTAGAAAAATATGATCCTAAAGATGAAAGCACTTGGAAACTTGAAAGAAAAGTAGCATTAAATAAAATTTTACCTAAAGTAAAAGAGAAATTAAATTAAATAAAAAAAATTTTTTCGTATTATGTTTTCGGTATTTGACCGCAAAACAAGCTTTGAAAACAGCAAAAAAGGAGTTTGGATATATCCAAGCTCCTTTTTATTATTTTTGATTCCATCATTCATGCATAAGCGTTAATTAGTTATTTACAATTTTAATTTCTTTTATCGGATAATAAACAACATTGGTGGTCCCTATTACTTTTTCCATTGGTATCGCTCCAATATCACGGCTGTCTTTGCTATACTTTCTGTTATCTCCCATCACAAACAAAGAGTCTTTAGGCACAGTATAACTACCTACTGCTGTTTCCTTTAAAGTGAAGGATTCTGTTAATGTTCCATCAATAATTTTTTTCTTATATTCTTCTAAGTAAGGCTCGTTATATGCCTTACCATTTATATATAAAACATCATTTTTATACTCAATTCTGTCACCTGGGAGTCCGATTACACGTTTTATGTAATCCCTACCGTCTGGTGCTTGAAACACAACTATATCAAATCTTTGGGGTTTACTAATTTTGGTTACAATCATACGGTCATCTTCCTGGAGGGTAGGACTCATTGATTCACCGTCAACAACTATGGGGGTAAAGAAAAAAGTGCGAATAATAAAAGCTAAAACAATTGCAATCATTATGGATTTAGCCCATTCAAACGATTTGCTTCTCTTCTTAGTCATTACTTATCCTCCCTTAAAATTTCACCAAACTATATCCTTATTTTACCACAAGTGTTTTAATGGTTATTATTTTCCTTCAACTAATCTGCCTTCGTTAGCTTAATAAAACCTTTCATACATTCTTCAATTATTATTCCAATTTACTATTATTTTTTTAGTAAAGTTCGCTTCATTGATTTCTACAACTGATATAGGTGTATACATTGCATCATCACCTTGATTTAATGGAACTAATTTAACATCAATAATAAGTAAACTTTCACTTTCACTAATTTTAGTGATTTTAAGATCGTGACAAATACAACCTTTATAGCCACCAGAAATGACTACAATTGTTTTACTTTCTGTTCTTATTTATTTTGTCCATTTTTCTTTGTTTTCAAGGGGCAGCTCACTTCTTAAAGAATACCACCAATCATATTCCCTGGATCTCTTTTCTATATCTTCATAAATTAATATATTCTCGTTTTCAATTTGAACACTTTCATCTTTTAAAAAATTTTCAACTAGTAAAAAAATATCTGGTTCTGAATAATAATAGTCACCATCCATAATTCCAAGTGATAACCGTAATGTTTCAAACGTAAAGGTCAGCTCATCATTTTCAAAAAATGCCACTTTATAAAGGCCTTTCCCTTGATTTTGGGACTTATCAGGACTGAATTGTACATCCTTAATAGCATAAAGAAAACCTTCAATACTTTCTTTGTCAGTAACATTTAATCTGTCACCTGATATCTGATCAATAATTAAAACTCTGTTAATATTATTAAAATCTCCAATATAAAAGTCAGCAATTGTTCTTAGGGAGGATTTTTCAATTTCAGAAGCACATCCTGCTGATAACAAAAGAAATAAGAGTATATACAAGTAATTCTTCAATAAAACACCTCATTAAGATATATCTTTTGGGTTTTCTTTTGGCGTTTCCATATTTAACCACTCTACATTCGTTAGTTGAAGAAGAGATGCGATGCCTTATTGATACATCGTCCCCCCTTTTACTTGAAGAAGGTCGTTTCTAGGTTAATCCCTAAATAACAAAAAGACCTATTACCATTTCATTTCTTCATCAGCGTCTTCCTGTTTAGAAAAACCAAGTCTATAAAATATTTTCCCGCTTCTTAATAAATAAAATCCGAAAATTAAACTAATAGTTGTTGTAACGAAATGTTGAACTATAAACTTCATTTGATTACTAGAGTCTATGACATTTACAGATGAAACAAATAAGACATTGGATAAGATCTGAAACGCTTTTGGAATGGCATAAATTATTAATGTCAACCCTGCAAGTTTCATAAATAGTACAAACAGCACACCAATTTCATTTGTGCTTTTTTCATTTGAATCGCGAAATGCCAATTTTACGATAGCTTCACCGTTACTCAGCAAGTAAATTCCAATTATAAATGTCAAAATGGGGTATACCACTTGAAAAATGAGAGAAAAACGAAAATAGCTTAAATCATTTCCTGGCATCATATTTGGCTGATTATAAACAGAATAAAATTGAAAAAGTACAGGAAAAATCAGAGTTAAACTCCAAATGATAGCAAGCACACCAATAATTTTTAAACCTGCGTAAAATAATGTTTTCGGCTGAAACACTATATAACCCCCTTTTTTTATTTAACTCTACTGCATTCATTAATTCATGATTTTTTCTCGATTTCCCCAATAAAATAAGCTTTACTCCTTCATAAAGCAGTGCAAACCCGCTAGTTTAAGTTACATTAGTTCACAAAGACTCTTTATAAGAAAAAAGCAAACGTCTCATTATTAACAAGACGTCCTCTGTAATGAAATAACCCTTAAGCAATTTAATAATGTATTGATTAAGACCATGATGGCTGTTTGTATTACTTTTAGGAAGAAGTAAAATGTTGGGTTTGAGGTCTCTTATTCTTCAAATTATAAACTGTGATTGTTGGACTGAAAATGTATAAGATTACCGTTCCCCAACCGACATAAATAGAGACAGTATGTATTAGTTCGATAGGAATTGTAATAAAAGCTAACACACTGACACCTGGCCAAAATTGAAGGCGACTACGAATTTTCCATAGGTTGCTTTTATAGTGCTGATCGTTCACTACATTTAGAGCGTCTCATTCAATTTCTGAATCTTTGAGTGGGAAATTAAAAAAACATCGCCAAAAACGTCAATTTTGTCTCCTTTTACACGTACAGCGCAATCTTTGTTCGACGCATAAATATTTATTTCTTCCGATAGGAGAGAAAGTTCGCTTTGAACCAATGCAATATTATTTTCAAGATCAAAATGAGATAGGACGGAAAAATTGTCAAGACCGATTCCGTCGTAAACAGAGCTTATTTCAACGTTATATCCTAAGTTTTTAGAGCATAACCATTTAGCTGACATGTTAATTGCACCAGCGCTTGCTCCCATTACAACGGCGCTGCTTTTTTTAATCGAATCCGATAATTCATATTCCACCAAAAAACTATTTTGTTTAAGAGTATTTCCACCCAACAAGAAAATGACTGAAGCATTTTGAATTTTCGTTTGGGCATCTTCCTTATTTACTTGATAATTTATTACATGATATTCATCAAACATAATGCCAGCCTGGTCAAGCCACGAGCGTTCAGTAGAACCATCATCCTCATAAATAGATGGATTCGAGCTAATCATAGCAAGCGATTTTCTATCAGTAATATCCTCCTGTAACAGCCTTCCCAGATTCTCTGGAAAGAAATTGTTAAACCAGCCTAAATAATAGTGAGTTTTCATAAGTACCCCCGTAGCAAAGTGAAAAAAACAATTATTCCTTACGTCACTCAATCTGTTTTCTTGTCACTAACAAAATTCGCTCAATATAGCCTGTTCAACTATTCTGCTTCGTTAGCTGAAGAAGAAAAGCGATGTCTATTTGTTACATCGCCACTTTCACTTTAATAAGTGGACCTCATGAATTTTGGATTAATAGAAATCCAATTATAAAAATAATTATTATACCGAAATAAAAAAAGCTATTAAATACCAACTTTTCTTTTTTGTTAGAAAGCAATTTGGATTCTACATACCGAAAAAAAACCTGAAGACATATCACACTAAATGTTATAAGGAAAAGCCCAACAGCGTCTTCTGTAATCAAAATATATCTTAATGCAGCAATGGACAATAAAAAAATTCCTATATATCCAAATACCATATTTAAATAAAGTTTATTCTTCTCTTCAGACAAAACTTTCTCTCCTTATTAACCTTATTGTATTAACTGATCTTAAAAGTTCAAAAAGAATTTTTCTCCTCTCATAATGCTTCACTATAGGTAAGAAGAGCAACTGAATATTCCTAGAAGGTAATCACCCAAAACTCTCGGTCTCTAATGACCAAATCATAAGGATTATTAATGTCTGTCCATCTAACATTTCGTCTTTTTGAAGTTGGCAAATCCTCTCTACCATTAACACAGGTATAGTATTCTAGGACCCCATTTGAATGGAGAGCATCGCTTAGATACGAATATAAAATAGCTAAGCACTTTTCTTCTTCCATTGTTCCTTTAATAGTATCTCTAATAGGAATTTGTCTTGCGTCAGCTCCCACTTGATGATCGAATGAGAAGTGTGAACTATATGAAAATCTTTGTTTTAATTGGGGTTCGTAGTTACTTTCAAAAAATAGATGTTCGTAATCCAAATCATTTTTAAAACAGTTGTCTTTATCATGATTTGAGGGCTCTGACCCAAATGACCCTTTTGGCAACCTAGTTGGTGAAGCTATATAAATATACTGAGTCAAATTTCCTCACCACTTTAACTACATTAATTATTGCACTATACTACCTTCGATAGCTTAAGATTAATTTTTCCATAGATACTTTGATTTCCTATCTATATTTTTGTTGTAACAACAATTAGATCTGTTGAATTATCATTCCATTGGTCGTCCCAATCACGAAAATGCGAATGACACTCTACTTCTCCATTTACTTTACTATGCTGTTCTTTTATAACCTGTAAGAACTTGATTATTTTATCTAGTTCTTTAATATCAGTTTGAAAAGTAACCTCTTCTAATTCCATTAACTTCTCACTATCTTTTTGATATCCAAATACTTTCAATCTATATCCTCAGCTTTCCATCCAATTATTTCTGAAGAGTGGATTATTTCTTTGCTAATCAAGAGAACAGTTGGCTTAGAAAAAACTTTTATTGAACTCTTCTGCACTCGTTTATTGAAAGTTTTAGTTGAAATTAAATTTTTTCTTCCGCTAAACTGCTTCGTTAGTTCAAGATCTCTTTCACTATTAATTCAATAAAAAAAGCACTTCTCCTTCTAAAAGTAGTGCAACCCGCTAATTTTATAAGCTATAAGGGTTTCCAATTAGGGTCTTTCATATCATTTTGATTTGGTTTCCTTACAAATTCAATACACCTTTCTTCACAAGCCCCCAATAAGTTATAGTTTTTCTGTGCTTGCCTTAAAGAAGGAGTGTTTGCACCACCGCCATAATCAGGGTCATTATATTGAACTCCATCATCTTCCCAAAAGCAGATACTACATATGTCATAAGTTCCAGGAGGTTCTTCATCTAATGTTTTATAGCCACAACATGGACAAGTATATTTCACCTAATAACCTCCCATAATACCATTTACAATCTCCCACCAAACTGCTTCGTTAGCTGAACAACGTCTATCCTCCACTTTCAGATAAAGAGCGCTCCATTTCCATGAAAAACTATATGCTCATTCATCTTTATTCTAATATTGTATATAAACAAGGTTAGGTTTACTCCAATTCGAATACTCATATTCAATAAAATATTCATTATTTTCAATAAGTAACGGTGTAATAATCTTTGGGACTTTCACTATAAATTGTTCATTTTGAATATTTTCAACAAGCATAGTATCTTCATTAACTTCTAAAACTGTAACAACTGTCCCTGTATTTGTATTGAAAAACCCTATTCTTTCTACTATTAAGAACACTATTAATAGAGCAATAAATGCTATCAGTAATTTTGAAGTGAAAATTTTTTTCCAATTCATACACAAATCCCCTTAATCTTCATTTAACTCATTGACTTAGTTAGTGAAAGATAAACTACTTACTTTCTGGATGTATTGTCGGTTGATGGGTTCCTATATTGACAACAGCGATTTGTATTATTTTGTTTGTACCTTTCTTATAGGCATAAAAATAATTTAATTTTGGTTCATCATTATAGGTCGCTACGACAGCATATATTTTTTCATCTTGACCTACATTTACAACGTACATTTCCTCGACTTCAGATTCTACATCATAGCCATCTTCTGTTAAATATGAAATCGTATCCTCTAAAAGTGCATTTTTTTCTTGATTTGCTATAAACAAAGGAATGCCACTAAATATTATCAGTTGAGTTATAGTAATTAGAACCATATACTTTTTTGGAATAATAACAACTCCTATTTAAATCGAAAATAAATTTTTTCTTCCACTAAACTGCTTCTGATAGTTCAAGATCTTTTCTCTATTATTTCAATAATATAAGCACTACTCCTTCTAAAAGTAGTGCCCCCATTAGTGGAACAAGGCACTCACGCAATCACGATACTTTCGAAAATCTATTTTAATTTCTTTAGAAGTTTTACATATTCACCGTAGTCATCCTCGCCAAAATATAATACAGTTGTAAAACCCTTCTTTTTATATAGATGTCTTGCATTTATGTTATCTGTATCTACACCAAGTGTCATTTCCTCATATCCAAGTTGTTGAGCATAATCAATCAAATAATCAACAATTATGCTACCTATTCCACGATTTCGATATTCTTCTTTAACAATCATACGAGATAGATAAATACGTTTACCTGCAATAGTATAATCTGGGTCATTGTTTTGAAAAACTAACGAACCTTCTCCTATAAACTCGTTATTATCTAAATAAATAAAAGTAATTCTGTTTCCGCTTACTAATTCGTCATAAAACCTCTTAGCCATTTTCGGCTTCTTTTCCATATCCCAAATATTACTGCACTTATTATAGTCTTCAGGTTTTAATTTCTTAATTTGATAACAAGACATGTCCGCTCCCCTAACCCTTAAATACCTTGAAAAAATACAAAGAAGTAATACACAGTTGTTCAACAATACTGCTCTCGTTAGCTCATTAAGGTACATATCCTTATAAGAAATTCTAATTTTGTTCACTTTTAGGAAGAACATATGATTGGTCACGAACTACTACTGTTTCAGGTGAAAAACATATTAAAACATTACTATCATCTAAATCTTTAAAGCGTGGGTCCCATTTTTCAATTTCTGGTCCCATATATCGAGAAAGTAGCTGATTAGCTATTATCTTTTTAAAAGGCTTGACAATTGCTGTCCCTCTAAATCCTGCATGTAAAAACAGACCAGTATGAGGCTTGAAATTTACTATTCCAATTGCACATTTTGAGTTCTTCCTTATTCTATCTGGAAATGTATCTGAAGCTGTTCCAATTATCCAAATTTTTTTATCTTGCCAGTAAAACCATACTGGTGAATCCCTTGGTGAATCTTCTGCCACCGTAGATAAATGAGCTACTAATGGCATGGATAGAAAATTTTCTAAATCAAAGCTCCTACCTGTATCCCTATTAATTCTCATCATACACCTCCTGTTTATCGATTTAGCTGTTTTTTAGAATCAAAACACCAGCTGTAATTTATCACTCTCTCTTGTCCACTTTCCTGCTTTCGTTTATTATTCTTATTGCACTATTCGTACCCTTTAGCTGAATAGTAAATATATTCCTTTAATTAATTTTAACATATCTTCTAAATTTTCTTACTAATAAAAATTAGGCTAACGAACTTGAAAGGCTTTAGAAGGTTGAGATAAAAAAAGCAGAGCCAATCCCTCTACGGATTACTCTGCTAGCTAGATGTAACTTTATTAATATTTAAACCCGATGGAACCATAATTTAGAAATTATTTTCATTTGCATACTTCATTTTACAGAAAAGAAAATGGGTCTGTCTTAGCTTCAGAAATGATAACCTCTGTAGTATATTTTTTCTCCTCAATAAAAGCGTCTAGTACTTTTTTGACACCTTTTTTCATTACTTTCTCAACATTATGACCTGGGTCCACCAATGCTAACCCTTCCATCATCGCATCATGAGCATTGTGATAATAAATATCTCCTGTTACGAAGACGTCGGCCCCTTTAAATAAGGCACTGGAAATAAACTTATTACCATCTCCGCCTGAAACAGCAACCTTTTTTATCTTTTTGTTGTAATCACCAACTACTCGAACTCCATCAACAGCTAGTTTTTCTTTCACGAATAAAGCAAATTCCTTTAAAGTCATTTCATTACTTAAGTACCCGATGCGACCAACACCATACTCTTTCCCAGGAATATCAAGGGTGTAAATATCATATGCAACTTCTTCATATGGATGTGCTTTTAACATCGCACTAACAACTTTCTTTTGTAGTCTTTCAGGAAAAACTGTCTCCACCTTTACTTCGTTTACGCTCTCAAGCTTGCCAGTCTCCCCGATATAAGGATTACTACCTTCGTTTGGAGTGAATGTACCCACACCTTCTAAATTGAACGTACAGTGGCTGTAATCACCGATATGACCAGCTCCACTATTCCCTAAAGCCTCTCTAACTTTTTCAGCATCTTCTTTGGGTACGTAGACAGCCAACTTTTTTATCCTTTCAACATACGTTGGACTTAGAACTTCTAGTTGTTGTAACTGTAATTCAGCAGCTAGTAAATCGTTGACACCACCATTGGTAATGTCTAAGTTTGTATGTGCTGCATATACTGCGATATCATTTTTAATACACTTTTCTACCATTCTTCCTTGCGCATTCGCCGGTGTAACTTTCTTTAATGGACGGTAAATTAATGGATGATGTGCAATAATTAAATCAACTTCTTTTTCGACAGCTTCGTCAATAACATCTTCAACCATATCTAAAGTTACCATCACTTTATGTATTTCTTTATTTAAAGTACCTATTTGCAGGCCAATCGGATCGCCTTCCTCAGCCAAATGCTTTGGTGAAAACCTTTCGAAGGCTTGAATAATCGTATGCCCGTTTGCTTTTTTCATTCTTTTATTACCTCCTTTATCATATCAATTTTATTTCTTACATCCTCATATTTTGTTTCAACTTCGGTTCCACTTTGAGCTTGTTTTATTTGTTTTGCTACATTTTCATATTTCTTTAGTTCCTGGTTCCATTTTTTTATAAAGGTATCCTTCTTCTCTTGCATTAAAAATGGACCTAACAGCAATTTGGCTTCTCTGTTTTCTTTATATAACTCTAAGTCTTGTCCTTGTTCAGCAGTTAAAATTTCATAAATTTTCCCATCTTCTTCAAGAATATCTTCAGCAACTAGACGCCAATTATTTTCTTCTAACCATTTACGGATGAAAATTGCTGCAACATTTGGTTGTAAAATAAGTCTCTTTACAGAATCTAACTTATCCTTTCCTTCCTCAAGGATACTTGCTATTAATGGTCCACCCATTCCTGCAATGGTAATAGCATCTACTTCTCCATTATTAATTACTTCAAGACCATTTCCTTTCCGAACGGAAATGACATCTTGTAAGTTTAATTTATTTACTTGTTCTTGAGCTGATTGAAAAGGTCCTTCATTTACTTCCCCTGCGATTGCGAAAGAAGCAATTCCTTGTAAGTAGGCATAACAAGGTAAATAAGCGTGATCTGATCCAATATCAGCTATCCTAGACCCTTTAGGTATGTAATTAACAACTTGTTTTAATCTATTGGAAAGTTCTTTTTCATTCATTTATATCACCATTTTTCATATTTTATAATTACTTTTAGTTTAACCTTATCACGAAAAGAATGAAATGAAAAAAGTCTCCAGTTAATGGAGACTTTCTCTTACTTCATATTAGATAACCATTCAGCAACAATCTCAGCTTGTTCGCCTTCAATAACATTTGGAGGCATTCCGACTGCACCATTTTTAATGATAGCAAGGATTTCTTCTTTTGACTTACTAGCTCCAACTTGAGTTAAGTTAGGACCAGAAACTCCTTCTAAGTTTCCACCGTGACAAGCAATACAAGAGTTACTTGCGTAAATTTCTTCTGGATCAGTTAAGTTTTCACCTGGTACTTCTTCATGATCTTGGCCTGCATAGTAAAGTCCAACGCCAGATAATGAAATGGCTAATAATATACCTAATAAACCAATCATTGCAAAAGGACCTAATGGGTTCTTCATCATTCATTCCTCCTTATGTAAAAACAATCTAGCTAGAAATAATTCATGTCCTATTACATTTTACTCGAAAACACCCGTTGAGAAAAGAGTAATATACAAATTCACATATTTGTCATATATTTTATCATTCATTATTTAAAATAACAAAAATTCGACAAAATATCCTCGTTGTTTCCATTTCAAGTATCGTTTACAATTAAATAAACAGAATATTCACGTAAGGAAAAATAAATTTTCTAAGCTTATTTGCAAATGGAATTTTATATCTGTAAAATAAATGACAATAGCAAAAGAAAAAGTTTACTCCAAGAAGAAGTAAACTATCCTTTATCAATCTAAAAAGTCTTTTAAGCGTTTGCTACGGCTAGGATGTCTTAATTTCCGTAATGCTTTTGCTTCAATTTGACGAATACGTTCACGAGTTACTCCGAAGACTTTACCTACTTCTTCTAAAGTTCTTGTACGACCATCATCTAAGCCAAATCGTAAGCGCAGAACATTTTCTTCACGATCTGTTAATGTATCTAAAACATCTTCAAGTTGCTCTTTTAATAGCTCGTAAGCTGCAGCATCAGAAGGTGAAGTTGCATCTTGGTCCTCAATAAAATCACCTAAGTGAGAATCATCTTCCTCACCAATCGGTGTTTCAAGTGAGACAGGCTCTTGAGCAATTTTTAATATTTCTCTAACCTTTTCAGGTGTTAATTCCATTTCTTTTCCGATTTCTTCTGGAGATGGCTCGCGACCTAAATCCTGAAGTAATTGACGTTGAACACGAATTAATTTATTGATCGTTTCAACCATATGAACTGGAATACGGATAGTTCTTGCTTGGTCAGCGATTGCACGTGTAATTGCTTGGCGAATCCACCAAGTTGCATACGTACTAAATTTATATCCTTTTGAATAATCGAACTTTTCAACAGCTTTAATTAGTCCCATGTTACCTTCTTGAATTAAATCTAAAAATAACATTCCTCGACCAACATATCGTTTTGCGATACTTACAACTAGTCTAAGGTTCGCTTCAGCAAGACGGCGTTTTGCTTCTTCGTCACCTTCTTCAATTCTTTTCGCTAAACTAATTTCCTCTTTAGCTGATAAGAGATCAACACGACCAATTTCTTTTAAGTACATACGAACCGGATCATTAATTTTGACACCTGGAGGAACACTTAGATCATTTAAATCAAACTCTTCCTCATTCTTTTGTAATTCCTTTAAATTAGGTGCAGTATCCTCATTTTCATTTATAAGTTCAACACCCTGTTCACCTAAATATTCGTAAAACTCATCCATTTGATCAGTTTCTTGTTCGAATACTGATAATTTTTCTGCAATTTCTTCATATGTCAAAACAGTTCGTTTTTTCCCAAGTTCTACAATCTGTTCTTTCACCTGATCTATTGTTAAATCTGGGTCCACTTTGGAGCGAATCGGTTTTTCAGCCATATGTTCTCCTCCTTCCAATCTACACGTGTATTTTAGAGTCTATTCTTAAGTTGCTGTCTCATTTCGAGAACTTCCATGGCTATTTTTGCTGCTTCTACGAAATTATGTTGTCTTTCTGCTTCTTTTTTTTCTTTTTCCTTCTCTTCTATCATTAACCATTTTGGATAATCTAACACTTTTTTCAGATAATCATTTAACTCATCATCATCGATTTCATCCTGAATAGTTAACATACCGAGCTCAGTAACAATCTTCTGTAACGCTGGGTTGTCAAGCCTACTTATAAATTTCCCTAAATCTGGTTCATTTCCTTCTTCAAAATAGGCATATAAATTAGCAGCAATTGCACTATGTTCATCAATATTAAATGCTCCACCAATTTCATCTTGCACTTTAAATGCTAAATGAGCGTCACGTAACATACGAGCCAGCAACACTCTTTCTGCATTATGAAATGCAGGTAATAATTTTTTTTGTGTTGTCAAGACAGTCTTAACATTATTATTCCTTTTCCAATCCCTGTTATCCTTGTTTTGGCGCATCTGTTTAAAAATTTGAAATTGCTGAGATTTTAATGCATCCAAGGAAAGAGAAAACTCCGATGCTATTTGGCGAAGATAATGATCTCGCTCTATTGCTTTTGGGAGTTTACTGATCTCTTTTAATACTTCTTCTATATAACGCATGCGTTCTCCTTCATCTTGAAGGTTTTTTCTACGACGGAAGTATTCCATTTTAAATGCCATTACAGTTCGAGCTGCATTTATAATCTCTGATTTAAATTTTTCAGCACCATACTTTCGAATAAAGTCATCTGGGTCAAGGTTATCAGGTAATAAAGCAATTTTGACATAACAACCATTTTCCTCTAACATCTGTGTTGCTTTAAACGCTGCGTTAACTCCAGCATTATCGCCATCGTAACAAATGATTACGTTATCAGCATTTCTTCGTATTAGAGTTGCTTGTTCTGGGGTAATCGCTGTACCTAATGTTGCGACAGCATTTTCACAACCTGCTTTTGTTGCTGCTATTACATCGATATACCCTTCAAACAATAGTAATTGTTCTTTTTTTCGTATGTGTGGCCGAGCCAAGTGAAAAGCATAAAGATTATTACCTTTATGAAATAATTTTGTTTCTGGGCTATTTAAGTACTTCACTTTGTCATCGGAAATCGTTCTTCCACCAAATGCAATCGTATTTCCTTGGCGATCCCAGATCGGGAACATAATACGATTTCTAAAGCGATCAAAAACTTTTCCCTCTTCACTTCGTGATAAAAGCCCTGCATCTATCATTTCATCTAAGTTGAATTCACGCCTTTGTAAGAAGTTGCTAACAAAGTCCCACGAATTTGGAGCAAAACCGATTTGAAAATTTTTAATAATATCGTCTGAAAACCCTCTTTCAATTAAATAATCATAAGCTTCTTTTCCTTGCTCAGTATTAATTAAAAGGTGATGGTATAATTTTGTTAACATGTCATGTGCAACCATCATATTATTTTGTTTTTTCGGCTTTTGCTCAAACTCATTAGCATTCACATTAATATCAATATGTGCTTTATCAGCTAGCTTTAAAACAGCTTCTGTAAAGGAAAACCCTTCTTGTTCCATTATGAAAGAAAATGCATTCCCTCCAGCACCACATCCAAAACAATGATAAATTTGTTTTTCTGGTGAAACTGAAAATGAAGGACTTTTTTCCCCATGAAACGGACATAAACCGAAGTAATTTCTTCCTTGTTTCTTCAATTGAACATATTCACTTACAATGTCAACAATGTCTATTGAGGTACGTATTTTTTCGATATCTTCCTCAGGAATACGACGATTTACCAATTCATTTCACCGCTTTTTTCTTTCGGTTTTTATTATTTCTAGGCTTAGAGCATCATTTCCTTCAAATCTCGACAATTTTTTTCAAATTATAAATAAAATTATTTTTATCCTCTTCAGTAAATGCCTTTGGACCTTTTACTTTTCCTCCAGCTCTTCTTTGTTTACTTGAGAGAAACCTTTCAAAAAGTATTTGATCAATGTTGTTAGAGGTTATCTTCTTACCTCTTGGAGTCAAAATGGAAACACCTTTTGAAATTACTAAAGCAGATAGACCATAATCTTGTGTAACTAAAACGTCACCTTTTGAGATGTGATTTGCTATGTACAGATCAGCTTCCTCTTTTTCAGAATCAACAGTGACCCAATTCCCACCAATTTTATTAGTTAAGATGTGGGCGTAAGATGATACGAAAATCACATCCATATTATTCATTTTTCCAATAGATAATATTTCCTCTTTTACAGGACAAGAATCTGCATCAACAAATATTTTCATGACTTATCTATTCTACATCCCCTTATGTATTCCCTGCAAACATTAATAACACTTTCGTATTATACGAAAAAAATGTCGAAGAATTAATGAGTTCCTTAAACATTTTAACCCAATAACTATATTTTTAATTCACAATTTTTTATTATAGTACAATCTTTATCATTTGGCTATGATTTTTCACAAAAAAAAACACACATTTTCATATGAAATATGTGCGTTCCTATTATTCACTTTTTTAATTTACCTAAAATAACATTTGCTGTTTCTTCAACCGCTTTATTTGAAACATCAACTACTGTACAACCAATTCGTTCTATTACTTTTTCAAAATATTCAAGCTCGTTTTTAATTCTATTCATATTGGCATAGTTAGCATGGTCATCTAAACCAAGTGCTTTTAAACGTTCTTTGCGTATATCATTTAGTTTTGAAGGTGTTATCTTTAATCCAAAGCACTTTTCCTTTGGAACTAAAAATAATTCTTCTGGCGGCTCCACTTCAGGTACAATAGGAACATTTGCAACTTTCAATCTCTTATGTGCGAGGTATTGTGAAAGTGGAGTTTTCGATGTCCGTGACACACCAACTAATATAATATCTGCTTTTAATATTCCTCGAGGATCACGACCATCATCGTATTTTACTGCAAACTCAATAGCTTCTATTTTCTTAAAGTAATCTTCATCTAATTTATGGACAAGCCCTGGCTCGTTTTTAGGTCTTTTTTGAAAAGCATGTTCCATCTTTGTAATCATTGGGCCAATGATATCTTCGTAAAGTATATTATGTTTTTCACACATGTTTATTAAGTGTTCTCTTAGTTCAGGTACAACTAATGTAAATGTAACAATTGCTTGTAGTTCTTTAGCTAACTCAACGACCTCATTGATCGTTGCAAAATCTTCTACATAAGGTATTCTTCTAATCTCAACTCCACTTGCATGGAATTGACTTGCAGCAGCTTTTACAACTAATTCAGCAGTTTCCCCAACTGAATCTGACAATACAAATACAACCGGACGTTCTATATTATTAATCTTTTTCGCCTCCCCTATTGTAAATCGAGATTATCACAAGCGATATCAACTAATGCTTTTGTCATGTTTGTTTTTGTTACTCTTCCAATTACTTCGAACACATCGTCCATAGAAGTTTCCTTGACTACGGGAATGGAATCGATTTGTTTTTCCATTAGTTTTAGCGCAACATCTATTAATAAGTCCTCTTTTTTACACACTGTAATATTCGGCATTCTGGTCATGATTATATTTACAGGAATTTGATGAATTTCCTGTTTTCCCATACTTGCTCTTAACAAGTCTTTACGAGATAAAACACCAACTAAATGTTTATGCTTATCAATTACAAATAATGTCCCTACATCCTCTAAAAACATTGTGCATATTGCATCGTAAACTGAATTGGATGCACTTACCACTACTGGAAGTGAAGCATATTCATGTACTCGAATTTTCTTTACTTTTTCAGATAATAATTGTGACCCGTTCTTCCCAGTGTAAAAATATCCTACACGAGGTCTTGCTTCAAGAAAACCTGCCATCGTTAGTATAGCTAAATCTGGACGTAACGTCGCTCGAGTTAAATTTAATTGATCTGCAATATGTTCCCCTGTTATAGGACCATTTTCTTTAACAATTGCTAGAATTTTTTCTTGGCGTTGATTAAGTTCGATTGTTCCCACCACCTATCTGACACAAACAGTATGTAATACTTCTATATTTATTATATACTAAATAATACTTTCTGAAAATTGAAATCATAAAAAGCCTACCAAAAGTAGGCTTCAATATGTCTCATATTAAAAAGAGTGTAAGTGATTTAGAAACTTCTTTGATTTTAAATATAAACCTGAATATTCTTCATAATAATTTGAGATAACTTTCTCAAGTTCATCCTTCGTTTCTTGCTTCACTGATACATTGCCAAGTCGCTTCATATCAATATAATAAAAAACACGTAACAGTTTAGCCGTTTGTTCTGAAATATGTAACGTACGCGGATCAATTCTCGAACACCTTTTACAAAGAAACCCGCCTTCTTTAATTGAAAAGGAATATTTTTCATCTAGTACCCCACATGATTTACAACCATTGACATGTGGCTGAATCCCTAATAAAATTAACATTTTCATCTCGAAAATATATTTAAGCACTTGTTCATCGATACCCTCGTTCAAATAAACTAAACTGTAATACAGAAACTCATATATTGCAGTACTGCTTTTTCTCTCTTCAGTACATTTATCAAGCAGCTCTACAAAATAAGCTGCATAAGCAGTTTTAATGATATCTGATTGAATCATTCTTAAAGGAGTCAATACTTCAGCTTGTTGTAAAGTTCCTAATTTTGTGCTTTTTTGAAATAAAAAGTATCCACATGTAAATAGTTGGGTCGTCGATGCAAGGCGACTTTTTGGTTTTTTAGCACCTCTAGCCATCACACCGACCTTCCCAAATTCTTTTGTAAATAATGTAATTATCTTATTTGATTCGCCATAATCAATAGATCTTATTACGATACCTTCAGCTTTTAGCATCATGTTCCGCCACCACCATTACTGCGGCAAACAACGTCAATGGGTTGTATTTTCTGATATAGCTATAGCTTCCTCTCTTTCTTCTGACTGGTAATCACTATCTGTTTCTAATTCCTTCAGTAACAAATACGTATCGATATTCCCTGTCATACTGAAAACTTTCCAGGTGAAATCTAACATTTTACAGTCCACCTTTCTTATAAAGTTATAGCAGATACCTTACTTATATTGTGACCTTGTTTGTCAAAATCATGTTAAGGAAAATTTACTAATTTCCTCACCCATTAATAATCTTGTTCATTAAAACCATAATCACGCAAATGAATCATTTTATTACGCCAATCCTTTTGCACTTTCACCCATAGTTCTAAGAAAACTTTCGAACCTAATAACTTTTCAATGTCGTGACGAGCTCTCTTCCCTACTTCTTTAAGCATGCTACCTTGTTTCCCAATAATAATTCCCTTTTGAGAAGATCGTTCAACAATAATTGTTGCTTGAATATAGACAGCATTGCCTGTGTCACGTTTTTCCATTGAATCAGTTACAACGGCAATGGAATGAGGAATTTCCTCTCTCGTCATATGAAGTACCTTTTCACGAATTAATTCCGCTACAATAAACCGCTCTGGATGATCGGTTACTTGATCAGCTGGATAATATTGTGGTCCTTCAGGAATATATTTTTGTATTTGCGTTAACAATGTATTAACATTGTTACCTTGTAATGCTGAAATTGGAATGATTTCAGCAAAATCATAGTGCCCTTTGTAATCATCAATAATTGATAATATTTTATCAGGGTGAATTTGATCTATTTTATTAATTACTAAAAAGACTGGATTATTAATATTTGCTAGTCGCTCAACGATAAATTCTTCGCCTTTACCAAAACCTTCTGTAGCATTAACAACAAATAAGACGACATCAACTTCATTTAAAGTATTCAATGCCGTTTTCATCATAAAATCGCCTAGTTTATGCTTAGGTTTATGAATACCTGGTGTATCGATAAAGACCATTTGCGCATTATCATCAGTATATACACCTTGAATTTTATTTCGTGTCGTTTGTGCTTTGTCACTCATAATTGCAATCTTTTGCCCGATTACATTATTTAAAAGAGTAGACTTCCCAACGTTGGGTCTCCCAATAATTGAAATAAAACCAGATTTATATTGGTCTTTATTTGTCATCGTTTAAATCCTCCGCTGAAAATGCTCCTGGTAATAACTCTTCAACTGTAATTGTTTGAACTTCACCATTCATATTCGTCAAATATACTTCCATTTTTGGTGAACATAGTTCTGAAATCACTTGACGACATGCTCCACAAGGAGGTACAGGTCGTTTTACATCAGCTACAACTGCTAAACCAATAAAATCTTTTACACCTTCTGAGTACGCTTTAACTAGCGCTGTTCTTTCAGCACAAATACACATCGAGTATGCAGCATTTTCAATGTTACAGCCGTGGAAAACGGTTCCATCTTTCGCTAACAATGCAGCACCAACTTGAAATTTTGAATACGGTACATATGCTTTTTCTCTCGCTTTTATTGCTTCTTCTATTAGTTGTCGTTGATTCATATTCATTCACCTTTCTTTTATCCAATCCCGTTTCAGCTAGGGAATATAATTGTAAGCAGTGGCTTTAAAAAAATCAAGAGCCCAACAATAATTGTTATAAAACTAAAGATTAATACCGCTCCAGCAGCGGCATCTTTTGCTTGTTTTGCAAGTGGATGATATTCAGGTGTAGCAAGGTCAACAACTCTTTCAATGGCTGTATTCATCGCTTCCAAGCTAAGCATTATGCCTACTAAGATCAACAATATAATTATTTCTTGTTTAGGGATTGCTAATATGTAAGCTAATGCAAAGACAACGACACTTACCACTAGATGGATTCGCATATTTTGTTCATCTTTTACTACTAGTTTTATTCCTGCAACTGCATAAGTAAAGCTTTTAATAAATTTTTGAACATTAGAAAGTTGTTTATCTTTTAAGTCCATACTCGTCCAAAATCTCTCTCTGTTTTCCAAACATTATTCTCTCATCTTCTTCAGTCATGTGGTCGTATCCTAATAAATGCAGGAAGCCATGTAAAGCTAAAAAACCTAATTCGCGTTCAAATGAATGATTATATTTTTCCGCTTGATCATGGATATGAGAAACAGAGATAATAATGTCTCCTAAAGCTCTTGGCAGATCTATCCCGATAATTTCAACTTCGTCCTCTTCCATTTCTTCTAATGCAAAGGAAAGAACATCCGTTGGCATATCTTTGTCTCGATATTCTTTGTTTAACTGTTGAATCGTTTTTTCATCAACAAACGTTAAAGATAACTCTAGTTCGCCAGAAAGTTCCTCAGCCAACGCAGCTTTTTCAATTACTTCTTGTAGTAAATTAAAATGATCATCTGTAAGGCTAGTAGTTTCATCGTTAAAGTCAATTGTAAGATTTATGTCCGTACTCATGCTTGTTTCACCCTTTTATTTTTTTCTTCTGGATAGGCTATTCGAGAATGGAAATTTCCTTTTAATTGGTCACATACTGTCTGCGATATGATATTTAATTCTTTCAATGTAATGTTACATTCATCAAATTGGCCATCTTCTAACTTAGCCTGAATAATATTTCTCACCAATGTTTCTATTTTTTCTGAAGACGGTTCTTTTAATGTGCGGACCGCTGCTTCAATACTATCACAAATCATAATAACTGCAGCTTCTTTACCTTGGGGCTTTGGACCTGGGTAACGAAAATCTGCTTCTAAAACTGTTTCATCGCTTTCTTTTGCCTTAATATAAAAATACCTTAAACAAGTCGTACCATGGTGTTGTAGGGCTATATCAATTATTTCTTGTGGCATTTTATGTTTGCGTAACATTTTAACACCGTCAGTTGGATGCCCTGTAATAATATTTTTACTTAGATGCGGTGCTAACTTGTCATGAGGATTATCCATATTCATTTGATTTTCAATAAAGTATTGTGGCCATTTTGCCTTTCCAATGTCATGATAAAATGCGCCAACTCTAGCTAATAATCCATTTGCACCAATTGCTTCACTAGCGCTTTCAGAAAGGTTTGCCACCATAATACTATGATGGTACGTTCCTGGCGCTTCTAATAATAACTTTCTTAATAAGGGGTGATTTGGATTTGACAAGTCAATTAACTTCATTGAGGATAAAATTCCAAAACCAGCTTCCAAATATGGTAATATCCCCATAGTTAAGACCGCGGCAATAATTCCAGACAGAAATGAAAATGTAATTGTCGCTCCGAGTTCCATCCAAATTGTTTGTCCATTTTTAATTAAATCAAAAGAAAGTGCTAATAAAGCGTTAATAAAACCAATCAAAATCCCCGCTTTAAATATATTACCTTTCGGATTACTTTTACTCAAAACTACAATTCCTGCAAGGGAACTACATAATATATATACACCATGCGTAAAGTTAAATGTTCCAGTAGCTTGTAAATTAAAGATAATGCTTCCGCAAATGGCAAATATGATTGCAGAAACTAAAGCTAATCTTTCACTTATTAACATTGTCGTAATCATTGTCCCCATTGCTATAGGGACGATATAGGCAATGCCAAAATCGTTATCATAACTTATAATGCTTGTAACTTTCATAAGTAAAAATGATAAGAAAAAGATAAGTACATATAATCCGAGCGTCTTTTGTTTTTGATCTTCACTAATGTAAAATGTAATGATGACAAAAAGCAAGAATGAGATAAAGAAAAACAGTCCGATAAAAGGCAATGCGTTTGACTGCTTGTCCAATAAGCCGACTAACTTCAATTGACGATAAATATTTTCATCGATGACTTGTCCTTTTTCAACGATTAACTGACCCTCTCGAATAAAAACGGGTTCCACCGCATCCCTTTGTTTTTGTCTTTCAAATAATGTTTTTTCGGAATCAAAATAATAGTTGGCTAAAATTGCACTTTGTGTAATGTGGATGACCACTTCACGTAAATCATTACTTAAATTAGTTTTTAATATATTGTTTTTAACATCATGCTTAGCGCCTGTTACATCATCAATTTTTATGTTTTCACTCATTGCGTCATTTAATGTTGCCGCTGCAATTTCACGTGATAATTGTAATTGTTCAACAGGAGTGTTAACTAACATATGTACACTACTTCTATTTATATCCAACTCAACCTGGTTACGAATAAATCCCGCTAACTCTTCAACAAAATCCTCATATGTACGAAATTGGGATGTTTCATAATCTTTTCGAATTTCAATGGCATAATCAAATAAAGATGTTAATTTTATTAATTGATTATCCCGATAATTTTCCCATAACTTATATTGATTAGGCACTTCTTCAGCCGCAAGTTGCCTTTTTTCATGCGTCTTTTCTTTATCCTCAATAGTGATTTCTGACCAAATATTCTCAGTTGCTTTGTCATACATGGAAACATTCATGTAATTAGGTATTATGTTTGAAAGCATAGATGCATACATAATAAGCCCTAATAGTAAGAACAAGAAAGAATTAAGGTATGGGATAGTTGGCTTTTTCTGAAACTTACTTTTAAATTTTTTTAAGGCTAATTTATTTAACATCTATACATCCACCTACTTTAGTTTTTCATTTGTTCGTAAGCATGAATGATCTTTTGGACAAGAGGGTGCCGAACGACATCCGTCTTTTCTAAGTAGATTATGTTAATCCCCTTAACATTCTGCAATGTATTGCTAGCAGATATTAAACCTGATTTAACCCCTTTAGGAAGGTCAATCTGTGTTTCATCCCCTGTAATAACCATTTTCGAACCAAAACCTAAGCGAGTTAAAAACATCTTCATTTGCTCGACTGTAGTATTCTGCGCTTCATCTAATATTACAAAAGAGTCATCTAATGTTCTTCCACGCATGTATGCTAATGGAGCAATCTCAATTGTTCCTCTTTCAATCAATCTTGTCGTTTGCTCTGCTCCTAATAAATCATGAAGAGCATCATAAAGCGGTCTTAAATATGGATCAACTTTTTCTTGTAAGTCTCCTGGTAAAAAACCTAAGCTTTCACCAGCTTCAACAGCAGGTCTTGTTAACACAATACGTTTGACAGAGCCAGCTTTTAAAGCTATTACTGCCATGACAACTGCTAAATATGTCTTTCCAGTACCCGCAGGACCAATTCCAAAAACTAAGTCTGTCTCTTTTAAAGCAGAAATGTAGCGACGTTGACCTAATGTTTTCGGTCTAATTGGCTTCCCTTTTGAGGTTACAGTTAACTCTTCTTCGTAAAGCTGGAGAAAGTTATCCAGTTGTCCTTTCTTCGCTAATTGAAGAGCCGATATTACATCGCGTCCCGTAATGGTGATACCATCTTTAATTAGTGATAAAAGTGACGAGAGAATTGCCTCGACAACCTCCGCATTTTCTTCCGTAGTTTTCACTAATACAGTTGATCCTCTTGTAATGAGTTCTACATTAAGTGCTTCTTCAATGTTTTTTATAAATGCATCATTGGGACCAAATAACGCAATTGCTTCTGATGAGTCTTCTATTTTGAGTGTTATTTCTTTAAGTTGTTCTGACAAAAGTAATCATTCTCCTTGAATAATTGGTTGGGCTTTACCGATTTCTTCGATGACAGTAAAGTGAAATAGTACTTTTACTTTACCATTCTCATTTATGAGACGCAAAATTTTCTCTGACTTGATCTTTGAATCATGTGGTAATTTTTGCATCAGTTCTTCTTTTGCCATTGTTAAAGCAACATTTACTGCCTCTTCTTCTGTGTATTCTCTTTTTCCAGTTTCCGTTTCCTTGACTGAGTGTTGCACATATGAAATTGGCAATTGCCATTTCAAAAATCGGAAAGGTTTTTCCTCTTGAAAAGTATCATAATTTTCAAATTCACTTTTCCCGAAACCCCAGATAGGTATATATAAACCTTTAACTGCGATCCCATGCTTCAGTTCTTCATTTCCTGTTAAAAGAGTGAAGGTCGAGTGTAGGGGTAATGTTACTTCTGATTTGTACCAGACTAAACCATAAATCTTTCCTTTTGCCGATACTACTTTAGTATTCTCCTCTTCCCCTAAAATTCCTGTTATTAATCGTTGACCTTTTTCGACGACTTCATTTATTTTCAAAAGCATTTTACCTTCTTCGACAAAATAGTCGTAAATAACTGCTTTTTTAGTGGCAACAATATGTCTTGGTCCATATTCTTCTTGTTCTTTTGGAATCGTTTTTTCTACAACTTGAAATTGATATGTTGTCCCATTTAATTTCACACCAATCCATGTAACTCCATCAACTTTTTCCATTAGAAGCTGTTGAATTCTTTCTGGAGATGGCATTAAAAACTGAAACTTCCCCTTTTTGATTCCTAACTCATTAAGCGAGACTCTTATTTGGTGATTTAATTCAGGGCTTGCCCCTTGTACATTAATATTCCATATAATATTTGAGAATATAAACATTAGGACTATACATGCAAGTAAACCTGCAAATAGACCACTACGTTTAAACAATCGCTTAATAAAAAATGGTGCGCCTAATTTCTTCTGAAAACGCACCTTGCACTCTGCTTGTCTAACAATTGGGCGAATTTTTAACGCATCTTCTTTCGCTATAAAGCAGATCATTGTTTGTTTACCCATTCTCTTTACGTGCCAAAGAATTATATTGTTCCGAGAACAATAGTTAATAAATCGCTCTATTCCATAACCTTCAACTTTTAGTTGAAGGTATCCATTCATTTTATGAGTCCAAAAGTTCTTCATAATCTCCCTCCGATATTTTAGCTATTCAGTATCAACAAAATAAACGTTATCTATTTTTCCTTCAAGTAACAGTTCTTCCGGTTGTAATATTTTCAGCACAAATCCATTACCTTTAATTAGCAAATGTCCTTGTCTGAGACGTAATCGTAAAACTTGATCAGAAAACTGTAGTACACCATAATGATTTTCAATATATATATGTAATTGCCCAATCATTGTAATTCTTGGCAAGTCCATCAATACGTCTTCAGGAAGCTCAAGTTTATTAGTAAGCCATTTTTTTATATTTTGTCTCCATTTTCGCATGGAAGAACCTCCTTCCTTCTCTTTCATACTATGAAGTTTCCTTGTTATGTATCACTATTTAGAAAAAAGTTAGATGATGAAAATAAAAAAAGAAGCTGAACATAAATGTTCAGCCTCTAATATTACGATATTTATATGGTTTTTTTGAACGGGGTTCATCTAAAATCTTTGACCAAATAACCCCTTTTACTACTTCATTTTTAGAAATGTGTAGTTTTTGTTGCTTCATTTGTTTTTTCTTTTGTTCTTTCACAGGATCCTTCAGTTTAATAACACCTTGCATTTTATGGTTGTTGCTAGATTGGTTATAACGTGTTAATCTTTCTTCCTGTTCTTCTGCCTTGCTCTCTCTTTTAAGTCGTTCATTCTCTTTTTCCATCTCAGTCATTCTTTCATACTGAGGTATTTCAGGTTCAAATTGCATCGGTTTTCGCTTTGGCGTTGGCCTCGGCTTTGCTTCCTCCGCAACTGACCTTTGTATGAAACTGTAGATGGCAGAAATAATAATTACGACAAAGAAGATATTACTAAAAATAAATTCTAAAAGAGCATCCATATTGAAGCTCCTTTCTTATTTGCTTTTATTCGTCTTCGTCTTCTGTCGACTTACTAATTGACGAACGCATATCAGTATCAGCCATAATGTTCTGAATGTTCATATAGTCCATTACACCGATTTTACCAGTACGCAATGCTTCTGCCATTGCCTGAGGTACTTCTGCCTCTGCTTCCACAACTTTTGCGCGCATTTCTTCAACACGAGCACGCATTTCTTGTTCTTGTGCAACGGCCATCGCACGACGCTCTTCAGCTTTAGCTTGAGCAATGTTTTTATCTGCTTCCGCTTGATCTGTTTGTAACACAGCTCCGATATTTTTACCGATATCAATATCAGCAATATCAATGGATAAAATTTCGAATGCAGTTCCTGAATCTAATCCTTTTGCTAAAACTGTTTTAGAGATTAAATCCGGATTTTCTAATACTTTTTTATGGTTGTCAGACGAACCGATTGTCGATACAATCCCCTCACCTACACGTGCGATTACTGTATCTTCACCAGCACCACCGACTAATCTCTCAATGTTTGCACGTACAGTGATTCTAGCTTTTGCTTTTACTTCAATTCCGTCCATCGCAACACCAGCGATGAATGGAGTTTCAATAACTTTTGGATTTACACTCATTTGTACAGCTTCTAATACGTCACGACCAGCTAAATCAATAGCAGCACAGCGCTCAAAGCTTAGTTCAATGTTTGCACGTTGAGCAGCGATTAAAGCATTAACAACGCGGTCTACATTACCACCTGCTAAATAGTGACTCTCTAATTGATTTGTACTTAAGTTTAACCCTGCTTTTACAGCTTTAATTAATGGGTTAATAACACGGTTTGGTATTACACGACGTAAGCGCATACCTACTAAAGTAAAGATACTAACCCGAACCCCAGCAGCTAGTGCAGAAATCCAAAGCATCACTGGAACGAATGTAAATAAAATTGCTAATCCAATGATGATAATTCCAACTAAGAAAATAAAACCTAATCCTAATCCTTCCATAAATAAACCTCCTCTTTCTTTATCCCTTACTTATTTCGCGAACAATTATTCGAGCTCCTTCAAGCTTAATAATTTTCACTTCTGATCCTCTGGAAATATAAGTACCTTCCGATACAACATCAACTCTTTCATCAGCAAATTGAGCTGTTCCAGACGGTCTCAAATCGGTTAAAGCTACTCCAACAGAACCAAGTAGTTCATCACGTTGATGATATGAATTATACCCTTTTTCAGATGAAGTCGCATCTTTTAGGATTATTCTTCCTAATGTCCCTCTGTACCCGACGAATTTATAAAGGACAATAGCTAGAATGACGGTTAAAATTATTGCAATTGCTAATGATATAGCCATATGTGCTAAATCATAAGAAGCAAAGAAGAAACTTGCGAGTATTGAAATTAACCCTAATATCCCTAATATTCCACCAGGAAGGAACAACTCAAGTAATATTAATATTATCCCACCAACTAAAAATACCATTGATTCCCAGCCTGCAAACCCCGCTACAAGATGACCATAAAAGAACAATCCTAATGATGTTAATCCCATTGTTCCCGGAATTCCAAAGCCTGGCGAATATAATTCAACAATCAATCCTAAACTTCCAATCGATAATAATATTGGAATAACGATAGGGCTAGTGACGAAACGAGCAATTTTCTCCGCAAAAGAAACTTCCATCTTTTCTACTTTTGCTTCTTGAAGTTTTAAGAAAGCTAATAGCTCTGTATTATCATTAACAATAGCTTCGGCATAGCCGACTTCCAATGCTTTTTTTGCAGTTAATGTTAAATATCTACCTTTTGGAGCATCATACTGTGGTAAATCAATTTCCGGGTCTGCCATCGCTTTTGCATAAATAACATCACGATTATTTAATTGCGCTGCACTTTCCATATTAGCAATCCATGCCGATTGCGCCTTTTTATCTGCGGCATTACCTGCTGAGTCAATTACTCCAGCTGCACCAATGGTAGCACCTGGTTTCATCACAATTTGATCTGCATTTAATGCTATGTATGCTCCTGCAGAAAGTGCCTTATTCTCAATAAAAGCGGTAATCGGTATATTACTATTTTGTATTATTTTAGCTATATTTCCTGCGGCATCTACACGACCACCTGGCGTATCAATATTTAACACAATGTGGTCTGCCCCACGTTCTTTCGCTGTTTCTAACGAACGCTTTAGAAAAGCTTCAAGTCCTCTCTCAACTTCCTGTTCAACGGGAATAAAAAACACTAACTTGCCTTCCCCTTGTCCAAACACTTGAGAAATACCACTAAAACATGCAAGTGATAATGCAATCAGCATAAAAAAGCGATTTACTTTTCTCATGCTTCCCCTCCTCGGTTTCCATTTTTCGTTATACATATAATTATACGTTGATTAGATAATAACATCCATTATTTTAGAAATTGCAAAAACACCTTGTCCTAGGACAAGGTGTAATAAGTTACGATAATTGCTGTTTTACTAGCTGATTAACTAATGAGCCGTCTGCTTTACCTTTAACTTTCGGCATCAGCGCACCCATTACTTTACCAAAGTCAGACTTAGTTGAAGCACCAACTTCAGCAATTGTATCATTTATTATAGATAATAATTCTTCTTCTGATAGTTGCTCTGGCATGTAAACTTGTAAAACGGCAATTTCCGTTTTTACTTTTTCAGCCAAATCTTCACGATTCGCATTTAGGAACTCTTGGAGGGAGTCTTTTCTTTGTTTTAATTCTCGATTTAAGACAGTAAGCTCATCATCTGCTGAGAGACTGTCAGCTCCGTTTTTTAAAGCTTCGTTTTGCAAAGAAGCTTTTACCATACGGATGACAGACAACGTGTCTTTATCTTTGTTTCTCATTGCTTGTTTCATATCTTGATTTAACTTATCAAGAAGAGACAATTAAAACACCCTCTCTTAGAACTTACGCTTCCTAGCCGCTTCAGATTTCTTTTTACGCTTTACACTTGGCTTTTCATAGAACTCACGTTTTCTAACCTCTGCGATTGTACCGGATTTAGAAACAGAGCGTTTAAAGCGACGAAGAGCGTCTTCTAACGATTCATTTTTACGTACTTTCGTTTCATTTGACATTACTTTCCCTCCCTCCGACGAATCAACTGCATAGCGTGCTTTATTACAAAACACGTCTTTTGAAATTATAATACATGCTTTGGCATAAGGTCAACTATTTTTCCTTCTAATGCTTTATTTGAAAATAATGTCATGCTTTTCATTCCTTGTCCATAAACTGTATCGAGGTGAACAATTGTGCCCGAAATACTATCATTTTTTGCTGTGTATTTAACTGTTTTTATCTTTGGTATGACTGTAATGCGACTCGGAATGGAAATGTTAGCGAAAGATAAAATTAAAAAGATCTTACTTCGCCTTACTAGTTCACCATTTATGGGGGTTGTTGCAGGTACACTATTAACTGGTATTTTACAAAGCAGTTCAGCAGTAATGGTCATTACGATTGGACTGGTTGCGACTGGTTTATTAACATTCCCAAGGTCATTAGGGATTATTTTAGGTGCAAATATCGGTACAACATTTACAACAGAAATAATTACTTTTGATATTTCAAATGGTGTAATTCCATTATTAGTCGGTGGCGCATTCTTCATTTTGTTGAGAAAACAAGTATTTTTTAACATTGGTTGTATGATGTTTGGGCTTGGCTCCATCTTTGTTGCGATGGCAGGGTTTGAGCAACTAGCTTCATCTATTGAAAAGCTAACATTAGTAACATCTGTTTTCAATTATGCCAATGAGCTTCATTATGTGGGGATCGGAATTGGAACTGTCGTAACAGCAGTAATTCAATCAAGCACGGCAACCACGGGGATAATAATGAGCTTTTTGAAACAAAATTCATTATCGGTTGATGCTGGTATTGCCATCATGTTAGGCTCTAATATTGGCACATGTATTACAGCTTTTATTGCTAGCATCGGCACAAAAAAAGAGGCGAAACTTGTTGCTTATGCACATATTTGGTTAAATTTACTAGGTGTAATCATTTTCTACCCTTTCATTTCCTCTTTAGGAAACTTAGCAGAATACTTAACGGCAATACCAGATGTTCAATTAGCTCACGCTAGTTTACTTTTCAATGTTATTTGTACGGTAGTAGCTCTTCCATTTATTCATTTATTTTCTAAATTTATTATCAAATTACACGGTGCAAACGATAAAAACCTTAGCCCATTTTAATCTGGACTAAGGTTTTTGTTAATATTGAGATACAGCTACTTTACCTTCCATAATGGCAACACCTGTACTTGCCCCTATACGCGTTGCTCCAGCAGCTATCATTGCCTCTGCTGATTCCTTATCACGGACACCACCAGAGGCTTTAACACCTATCTCTGGCCCTACAACCTCACGCATAAGTTTAATATCCTCGACAGTTGCTCCACCTGTAGAAAATCCTGTAGATGTTTTTACATAGTCTGCTTCGGCTTGAACGGAAAGCTGACACGCTCGAATTTTTTCTTCTTGTGATAAAAGGGAAGTCTCAATAATAACTTTTATTAACGCTTTTCCTCTCGCTTCTCCAACAACTGCTCGTATATCGTCTAGCACTAATTGATCGTTGCCATCTTTTAACGCGCCTATATTGATAACCATATCCACTTCTGTTGCTCCATTTTCAATAGCATTCTTCGTTTCAAATGCTTTTGTCTCAGGAGTTGTCGCGCCTAAAGGGAAGCCAATAACTGTACATATTTCAACATTGGATCCTTTTAACAATTCGCGACAAGTAGCCACCCATGTTGGATTGACACAAACAGAATAAAACCCATACGTCTTAGCTTCTTCACAAAGTTTTTTAATATCTTCGTGTTTTATATCTGCCTTTAGAGCTGTATGATCGATATATTTTTCAATATTTAACGTCGCCACTTACAACATCTCCTTTAGTTTGCCTAGTTGAAGTAAAGGAAAAGTCTTAATGTCCACGAGCATTATTATTTTTTACATGAAGAGCGTTTTTCACTATATTGATTCTTGCCATAATTGCATAATAATACTAAAGGGAAATATTTTTAATTAGTTAATTTTTTATATATATAAAAAATCCGAATACATCCATTTTAGTTAGAATGATTCGGATTACATATCTGAGCATTGTCTCAGCTATTTTATTTCTTACTTTATGAAATCTTTTCAATTCTCTCGTCTTCTAATAAACGAACGAAAAGCCCTTCATTGTAAGGATAGCCCGCTTTTGTTATTTTCACTTTCACAAGTGCACCAATTAAGTCTTCATCACCTTTAAATACTACTTTTAAATAGTTATCAGTGTATCCGACTAACTGACCAGCGTTACCTTCTTTAAGTTTTTCCTCAGGGATTACTTCCAATACTTCATCTTCAAACATTGAAGCATACTGCTTCGCTAATTGATTTGAAAGTTCAATTAAGCGATGAACTCGGTCATTTTTTACATTCTCATCCACTTGATCATCCATGCGTGCAGCTGGAGTTCCTGTACGCTTAGAATATGGGAATACATGTAATTCAGCAAAATTATACTTTTTAATAAAGTCGTACGTTTCTTGGAATTCCTCATCCGTCTCACCAGGGAAACCAACGATAACATCAGATGTTATTGCTAAATCTGGTAATGCTTCACGTAAACGATCTAGTCTTTCGCCAAAGAATTCCATCGTATATTTACGACGCATACGTTTTAATACACTATTGGAAGCTGATTGAATCGGTATGTGTAAATGACGTACAACAGTCGTTGATTCTTTTAATACTTCAATGACTTCATCAGTAATTTGACTTGCTTCAATTGATGAAATACGCAAACGTTTTAAACCGACTACTTTAGACTCAATATCCCGTAACAATTGAGCTAAATTGTAGTCCTTCATGTCTTCACCATAACCACCTGTATGAATACCTGTTAAAACGATCTCTTTATAACCTGCATCAACAAGCTGTTGAGCTTGTTTTAACACATCTTCTGGGTCACGTGAACGCATTAAACCACGCGCCCAAGGAATAATACAAAATGTACAAAAGTTATTACAGCCTTCTTGAATCTTAAGAGAAGCTCTTGTACGATCTGTGAAAGAAGGGACATCTAGCTCTTCGTAAACACGTGTTTTCATAATATTGCCAACACCATTTATTGGCTCTCGTTCACGCTTAAATTGTTCAATGTATTCAAGCATCTTTGTCCGATCTTGCGTCCCAACGACAATGTCTACTCCTGGTATTGCCATTATTTCAGCAGGAGAAGTTTGTGCATAACAACCTGTAACACAAATAACAGCATCAGGGTTGCGACGAATTGCACGCCTAATTACTTGACGACTTTTTTTATCTCCTGTATTCGTTACTGTGCATGTATTGATAACATAAACATCGGCAGATTTTTCAAAATCAGAACGTTCATATCCTTCATTTTGAAACAACTGCCAGATTGCTTCTGTTTCATAGTGATTGACTTTACAACCTAATGTATGAAAGGCAACCGTCGGCATAATAATCACCCCAACAATTCTGTTTGATATGAAACTGCAGATAGTAAATATAAAGGAGCAGTTTCAGCCCTTAAGATTCTAGGACCTAAACTACAAGAAGTGAAGCCATTCTTAGTTAATTGATCAACTTCCTCTTCACTAAGACCACCTTCTGGTCCAAATACTGCTAATACAGTTTCCCCTTGCTTCATGTTTTGCAAAACTTGCGCAAGTTTTTTTACTTCGCCCGCTTTGGCTTCTTCTTCATAAGCAACTAATTTATAATCATAAGATTCACTTAAAAGTAATAATTCTTTTAACGAAATGACATCCATAACTTTTGGTACTATTGAACGATGTGATTGTTCGGCAGCTTCTTTTACAATCTTTTGCAAACGCGCTGTTTTCTTACTAACTTTTGCAGCATCCCATTTCACTACTGAACGCTTTGCGGAAAAAGGTTGAAATGCAACTGCACCTAATTCGGTTCCTTTTTGCATGACATAATCTAATTTATCACCTTTTGGCAGTCCTTGAACAATTGTAACTTTGACAGGTAATTCACTCGATTCCTTTACCCATTCTACAATACGAGCAGTAATATGCGCATTAGTAATTTCTTCAATTTCACAAATTGCCGCTTGAGCTGATTCGTTGCAACAAATAATTTTGTCACCTTCATTCATTCTCATCACTTTTGCTATATGCTTTACATCGTCGCCAGTTATCGTCACTATTTCATTTTGAATAGATTGGTTTTCAACAAAGTATCTTTGCATTTTACTTTTTAACAGCAATTAATGCTGCCCAATCTTCCATTTGAATTGTTTCTTCAATTTTAAAACCGTTTTCAAGCAAACAATCTTTTACTTCTTGCTTTTTCCTTTGGATAATACCAGAAGTAATAAAGATTCCACCTGGCTTTAATATTGATGCAGCATCTGACACAAAGCGAACAATGACTTCAGCTAAAATGTTAGCAACAACCATATCTACTGGGCCTTCAATATTATCTAGCAAATTGTTTTGCTTCACATTTACAGTTTCTTTTACTTTGTTAAGTTTTGTATTGAGAATTGCAGATTTAACAGCAACTTCGTCTAAGTCATAAGCATCTACTTGACGTGCACCTAATTTTGCAGCAGCAATACTTAATACACCCGAGCCAGTCCCAACATCTATGACATGGTCACCCGCGGATATTTTCTTTTCAATTGCTTGTAAACACATTACAGTTGTTGGATGGGTTCCTGTGCCAAAAGCCATTCCTGGATCTAATTCAATGATTAACTCATCTGTCTTGACCGGTTTATAATCTTCCCAAGTAGGAGTAATTGTGATGTGTTCTGAAATCTTAACAGGTTTATAATATTTCTTCCAAGCTGTTGCCCATTCTTCTTCATTTACTTCACTAATTGAGACGGTGTTACGACCAATATCAATGTTATAAGTGATGAGGTTGTTGATTGATTGACGGATTTCTTCCACAGTTTCTCCTAAAAAGCTAGTGACTGGTAAGTAGGCTTTTAAAATTACACCTTCTGTAGGATAATCATCAGGATCAAGTTGGTAGACTTCACCAAAAGTTGTATCTCTTTCTTTTACTAAATCATCCGGGTCCTCAATTACAACTCCGCTAGCTCCTGCCTCATGAAGAATGTTTGAAACAGGCTCAACCGCTTCTTGCGTCGTATGAATACAAATTTCTGACCATTTCATACTACCAACTCCTATCCTATCTTAACCTTTAAATGCACGTTTAACTTTTGCAAAGATGCTTTCATTTTGTTCATCTGGCATATCATTACCACTTAGTTCTGCTAACTTTCTTAATAAATCACGCTGCTCGTCTGAAAGTTTTTTCGGAGTAATCACTCTTACTTTAACATGTTGATCGCCTTGACCATATCCACGGACATTTGGAACACCCTTCCCTTTTAAGCGGAAGCTAGTTCCTGTTTGGGTACCTGCCGGAACTTTTAATTTAACTTTTCCTGTTAAAGTAGGTACTTCTATTTCATCACCAAGCGCTGCCTGAGTGAATGTTAAAGGCATTTCACAATAGATATCATCACCATGACGTTCAAAGAACTCATGAGGTTTTACATGGAATACGACATATAAATCACCTGCAGGTCCACCATTTACGCCTGGCTCACCATGTCCAGAAACTCGTAATTGTTGTCCATCATCGATACCTGCTGGAACTTTAATATTGATTTTCTTATTAACTTTAACTTTACCTGCCCCACGGCAATCATTACATTTTTCCTTAATAAACTTCCCTGTACCTTGACAGTGATGACATACGCGTCGATTTACAACACGACCAAATGGTGTATTTTGTTCTACATTTAGCTGACCTGAGCCACCACAATGTGAACATGTTTCTGGCGAAGTTCCTTTTTTCGCTCCAGAACCATGACACGTTTTACATTCTTCTTCTTTTGGAATTTCGATTTCAACTTCCTTGCCAAAGACTGCATCTTCAAAAGATACGGACATCGTATATTGCAAATCAGAACCTTGACGAGGTGCATTAGGGTTACGACGCCCTCCACCACCAAAGAACATATCAAAAATATCACCGAATCCGCCGCCGCCAAAGTCTCCTCCACCAAAGCCTTGGTTTGGATCTGTATGACCGAATTGATCATATTGCGCCTTTTTTTGTGGATCGCTTAACACTTCAAATGCTTCTGTTGCTTCTTTAAATTTATCTGAAGCATCTGCTTCTTTATTAACATCTGGATGATATTTTCGAGCAAGCTTACGATATGCCTTTTTCACTTCATCTTTTGAGGCATTTTTATCTACACCGAGAACCTCATAGTAATCTCGTTTACTCATATAGTCGTTCCCTCCCGATCTCTTCACATAAAAATTATAATAACACGATAGAAAAGCTGAGGCAATCGTTTAACGGCGTATAATCTGGAGCACTCCGAATGAGATATAGGATACACGAATAGTGGAACTATTCGATGTAGACTTATCGCAGATGAGGAGTGTGAAGATTAATAGCCGTTGATTGCCGAAGCTGGACAAATAGAAAAGCTGAGGCAATCGTTTAACGGCGTATAATCTGGAGCACTCCGAATGAGATATAGGATACACGAATAGTGGAACTATTCGATGTAGACTTATCGCAGATGAGGAGTGTGAAGATTAATAGCCGTTGATTGCCGAAGCTGGACAAATAGAAAAGCTGAGGCAATCGTTTAACGACGTATAATCTGGAGCACTCCGAATGAGATATAGGATACACGAATAGTGGAACTATTCGATGTAGACTTATCGCTGATGAGGAGTGTGAAGATTAATAGCCGTTGATTGCCGAAGCTGGACAAATAGAAAAGCTGAGGCAATCGGTTTGCGACGTATAAGTTGGAACACTTTGATTGAGATAAAGGAAACATCGAAAAGGAAAGGCGACTGTTCATCAACGATGGAACTGGAATACTACGAATGAGATAAAGGAAACACAAAAAGCATAGCGTTTTGATGTTGACTTATCGTAAGTGAGTAGTATGAAGTTCTCAAGTTGATAGGAGCCTTTTCTGGACACCACTTCAATGATCGATGTTGACTTATCGTAAAAGAAAAGTGTGAAACTTACTAGTCGCTGATTGCTGATGCTGGTTCAATATTAGAAAAGCTGAGACTCCTGTTTAGTGACGTATGAACTGGAATACTTCAATTGAGATAATGGAAACACAACGAGTGGAAAGAGTTGATGTTGACTTATCGCAAATGAGAAGTATGAAGTTAACTAGTCGCTAGGAGTCGAAGCTGGATCATATGCTTTCCTACGGCAATTTACATTACTATCAAACGAAAAAAGTCAAAGCCAAGGCTGGCCTGACTTTGACTTTTTTTACTATCTATTGATCTTACTTCTCTTTATTATCGTTTACTTCTTCATAATCAGCGTCGACTACATTGTCATCTTTCGCTTGAGCGTCAGCGCCTTGAGCATCACCTTGTGCAGCTTGAGCTTGCTTTGCAGCTTCTTCATAAAGCTTTGTAGAAAGCTCTTGAACAATTGTTTGTAATTCTTCTTTAGCTGCCTTCACTTCTTCAAGGTTATTTTCTTCTAATGCTTTTTTAACTTTATCTTTCGCTTCTGTAGCTTTGTTCACTTGCTCCTCATCTACTTTACCTTCTAAATCTTTTAGAGTTTTTTCAGTAGTGAATACTAAGTGATCCGCTTCATTACGAAGTTCCGCTTCTTCTTTTAACTTCTTATCTGCTTCAGCATTTGCTTCTGCATCTTGAACCATTTTTTCGATATCTTCTTCACTTAATCCAGTAGAAGATGTAATTGTAATTGATTGTTCTTTATTCGTTCCTAAATCTTTCGCACGAACATTAACGATTCCGTTAGCATCAATGTCAAAAGTTACTTCGATTTGTGGAACACCACGTGGTGCTGGAGGAATATCATTTAATTGGAATCTTCCTAACGTTTTATTTCCTGCAGCCATTTCACGCTCACCTTGAAGAACATGAATGTCTACTGAAGGCTGATTGTCAGCAGCAGTAGAGAACACTTGAGACTTACTTGTAGGAATTGTTGTATTACGCTCAATAAGTTTTGTAAATACGCCACCCATTGTTTCAATTCCTAAAGAAAGTGGTGTAACGTCTAATAATACTACGTCTTTAACATCACCAGTTAATACTCCACCTTGAATTGCAGCACCTACAGCAACTACTTCATCAGGGTTTACACCTTTACTTGGGTCTTTTCCTAATAAGTTTTTAATTGCTTCTACTACAGCAGGGATACGAGTTGATCCACCAACTAAGATAACTTTATCAATTTCACTAGCACTTAATCCAGCATCATTTAATGCGCGTTTTGTTGGCTCTAATGTGCGGTTTACTAAGTCAGCAGATAACGCTTCAAACTTCGCACGGCTTAAAGAAAGCTCTAAATGCTTAGGTCCAGTTGCATCTGCAGTGATGAATGGTAAAGAGATTTGAGTTTGTGTTACACCTGATAAATCTTTTTTCGCTTTTTCAGCTGCATCTTTTAAACGTTGCATCGCCATTTTATCTTTAGCTAAATCAATGCCGTTTTCTTTTTTGAACTCTTCTACTAAATAATCGATAATAACTTGGTCAAAGTCATCCCCACCTAGGCGGTTATCACCTGCAGTAGATTTAACTTGGAATAATCCATCACCTAGTTCAAGGATAGATACGTCAAACGTACCACCACCAAGGTCATATACAAGAATAGTTGCATCTTCATCTTCTTTATCTAAACCGTAAGCTAAAGCTGCAGCAGTAGGTTCGTTAATAATACGTTTTACATCTAAACCTGCAATTTTACCTGCATCTTTAGTCGCTTGACGCTCAGCATCATTAAAGTAAGCAGGAACTGTAATAACAGCTTCTGTTACCTTTTCACCTAAATAATCTTCTGCATAAGATTTTAAGTATTGTAGGATAATAGCTGAAACTTCTTGCGGTGTATATTCTTTACCTTCAGCTTCAACTTTGAAATCAGTTCCCATATGTCTTTTAACTGACATAATTGTGTTTGGATTTGTAATTGCTTGACGTTTTGCTACTTCACCTACAGAACGTTCGCCATTTTTAAATGCAACAACAGATGGTGTCGTGCGATTTCCTTCCGGGTTAGGAATTACTTTCGCTTCTCCTCCTTCCATTACTGCTACGCATGAGTTAGTTGTTCCTAAGTCAATACCGATAATTTTACCCATGATATCTTACCTCCATTTTTTATATGTAGTTATTATTTATGCATTCACTTTTACCATTGCTGGTCGAATTACTCGATCTTTCAACTTATACCCTTTTTGTAAAACTTCAACTACACTATTTGATTCATGACTTTCGTCTTCTACTTGCATCACTGCTTGATGCATATGGGGATCAAATTGTTGCCCAAGTGCTTCAATTTCAGTTACCCCTTCTTTTGACAAAGCTTCAACAAGCTGGCGATATACCATTTCCATTCCTTGAAGTAATGTTTTCCCTTGCTCATTATCGATTTGAACTGCTAGTGCTCGTTCAAAATTATCTAAAGCTGGAATAATTTCCTCAACTAATGATTGTGCTCTATATTTAGCAGCCGTTTCTTGTTCTATTTTGGCACGGCGGCGATAATTATCAAAATCTGCTTGTGTTCTTAGAACTCTATTATTAAGTTCATCAACTTTACTTTCTAGGTCGATTATTTTCTTTTGTTCAGTTGTAAGTTCTTCAGTAGTTTCATCTTCTGTAACTACTTCACCCTGAACAACCTCTTCATTCGTGACCTCTTCTGTATCATTGTTTTGCACGTCATTCGTTGTTGTTTTATCTACATTTTCCACGAATTTCACCTCCTTAAAAAAGCATGTAACCATAGGAAATGGGATGGAAAAAGAACTTCCATCTCATCTTATTTAGGATAGTATGTTTTGGTTAATAGTTTTGTAAGGTCATTTGAAAATAGCTCAAGTAAACTTATAACTCGTGAATATTCCATTCTCGTAGGTCCTAAAATAGCTATCGTTCCCATATGCTGATCTGCTAACGAATAGGATGCCGTTATTACACTGCAGTTATGCATCTCTTTCAACTGATTTTCCTGACCAATATTTACAATAATTCCGTTTGCATTAGGCTTTAGCCATTCATAAACTAAATCTTGTTGTTCAATCGTATTTAGCAATGTTCGAACTTGTTCAATATCATTGAATTCAGGCTGAGATAGAATGTTTGTTTTACCGCCATAATATATTTTGTCTGGTTTTTTGCTTTCGAAAGAGCCTGTTATTAATTTCATAATATCTTCGTAATTTTGCAGATGTACTTTAAGCACCTCGGCAACTTCTTTAAAGATCATATTATTTAAATTAACAATCGGTACTCCCTTTAACTTTTGATTCAAAATATTTACGACTTTCTCAATCTCTTCAAGCTTAATCCCTTTTGGAATTGATACGGTTTTCTTTTCAACATGACCTGTGTCTGTAACAAAAATCGTTACAGCTGTTGCATCCGACAAAGGTATTATTTGCATATGCTTTAGCTTTGTTTCAAACACTTCTGGTCCAAGTAGAATTGACGTATAGCTCGTAATAGATGATAGTATTTGTGCAGATTGCTGAATGACTTGTTCAAACTCATAAATATGTTCAGCAAATACTGACTTAATATTTTTTACATCGCTTTTGTCTAATGCTTTTGGGGAAAGTAAGTTGTCTACATAAAAACGATAGCCTTTTTCAGATGGTACTCTTCCAGAAGAACTGTGTGTTTTTTCTAAAAAACCTAATTCTTCTAGATCAGACATCTCGTTTCGGATTGTCGCCGGACTTAACTTTACATTTTCCCTTTTCGCAATAGACCTTGAGCCTACTGGTTGAGCATTCGAGATATAGTCATCAATTATTACTTGGAGAAGAAAAAGTTGACGATCTGTTAACATCCCCTCATCTCCTCTGTTAGCACTCATTAAATGCGAGTGCTAATTCTATATATAAATTAACAAAAACAATATTCCTTTGTCAACATGTTAGCTTATTCCAATAAATTCTTGAAAAACTTCATTTCCTAACAGAAAACCCGCTCTTGTTAATTGAATAAAGTCATCCGTTTCTTGTAATAAGCCTCTTTGTTTTAAATCATTAATTTGTTTACCAAAAATGTTCTCTATAGAAACTTTATAACGATTATAAAAATGTTTCTTTGAAACGCCACTTGCTCTTCGAAGCCCGAGAAATAGCTCTTCTTCCATACTTTCATTTTTCGTCACTTCGTGAACATCTATATATGCAAACCCAGTCTCCTCGACCATGTTTATATATTTATTTAAAGGCCCCGCATTAGCATTTCGCTTATTGGCTACATAACTATGCGCCCCTGCTCCAATGCCATAATACTCTTCATTGTTCCAGTACGTTAAATTATGAATACTTTCAAAGCCAGGTTTTGCAAAGTTACTTATTTCATACTGCTTGTACCCTTGCTCTTTCATGCGATCGATTAATAATTCGAACATCGTCGCACTTTCATCCTCTGCTGGTAAGGCAAGTTTCCCTTTTCTGCGCATATTATAAAACACTGTTTTCGGTTCTACTTGCAACGAGTAGCTAGAGAAATGAGGTATATCCAACGAGAAAGCCGTGTCTAACGTTTCTTCAAATTGTGCAAATGATTGTCCAGGTAAACTAAACATTAAATCGACTGAAATGTTCGTGAAGCCAATTTTTTTTGCTTCTTCAACAGCTTCGAATACATCTTTCTTCCTATGGGTCCTTCCAATTGTTTTCAGCAGCTCGTTATCAAACGTTTGTACACCATAGCTTATCCGGTTTACTCTTCCTTGTTTTAATATGCTCAACTTGGAATGTAACCCATTATTAGGATTGGCCTCAAACGTAAATTCTAGGTCACTAGTGGCAAAAGGAAGTAAGTGTCGTTCAATCATACTTAAAAATCTTTCTAATTGTTGTTCATTTAAAGAAGTCGGTGTGCCACCTCCAACAAAAATTGTCTTTATTTTTTGTGGAGGGTTTTTCTCCAGTGTTGCAATTAATTCTTTTTCTAATGCATCCAGATACTCTTCAACTGGTTGGTTAGCTAAAAACACTTTATTAAAGTCACAGTAATGACAAATTTGTTCGCAAAAAGGGATATGAATATAAATCGCTTCTGGCACTTTTTTTCTCCTCCTTCCATAGATAAAAACCGCAAGAAATCTTGCGGTTTATTTTTTCGTATCATTATCCATTTTAAGTACAGCCATGAATGCTTCTTGTGGAACTTCTACACTACCGACTGTCTTCATACGTTTCTTACCTTCTTTTTGCTTCTCTAATAACTTACGTTTACGTGAAATGTCTCCACCATAACATTTTGCAAGTACATTTTTACGCATTGCTTTTATTGTTGAACGGGCAACGATTTTTTGACCGATTGCAGCCTGAATTGGAACTTCAAATTGCTGACGAGGAATTAACTCTTTCAACTTTTCAACAATTACTTTCCCTCGCTCATATGCTGAATCACGGTGAACAATAAATGAAAGGGCATCGACTTGTTCCGCATTTAATAAGATATCCATCTTCACTAATTTAGATTGCTTATAACCGATTAATTCATAATCAAACGATGCATATCCTTTTGTGCTTGACTTCAGTTGATCAAAGAAGTCATAAACAATTTCTGCTAAAGGAATTTCATAAGTGATGTTAACGCGACGCTCATCCATATATTGCATATCAATGAAGATACCGCGTTTATTTTGACAAAGCTCCATCACCGCTCCAACATAATCGTTAGGAACCATTACAGAAGCTTTTACATATGGCTCTTCTACATATTCAATCTTTTGTGGGTCAGGCATGTTTGACGGGTTATCAACCGTAACTTCTTCCTGACTCGTTAAGACGACATTGTAAATTACACTCGGTGCTGTCGTAATTAAATCAATATTAAATTCACGTTCGATACGCTCTTGGATAATCTCCATGTGAAGTAAACCTAAAAATCCACAACGGAATCCGAATCCTAATGCTTGAGAAGTCTCTGGCTCAAATTGCAATGCTGCATCATTCAGCTGTAAACGTTCTAACGCTTCACGAAGATCGTTATATTTTGCTGTATCAATTGGATAAAGCCCACAGTATACCATTGGGTTCATTTTACGATACCCTGGAAGTGCTTCAGTAGCAGGGGTATTAGCTGATGTAATTGTATCCCCGACTCTCGTATCACCAACGTTTTTAATCGCTGCTGTTAAGTAACCTACATCACCTACTGTAAGTACATCCTGTGGTGTTGCTTTCGGAGTGAATACCCCAATTTCGTTTACTTCAAATACTTTACCTGTCGCCATCATCTTAATTTTTTGACCTACTTTTACAGACCCTTCTACAACTCGGATGTACGTAACTACTCCACGATAAGAATCATAAAGTGAATCAAAAATAAGAGCCTTTAGCGGTGCATCTGGATCTCCTTCAGGAGGAGGAACTAATTCAACAACTTGTTCAAGAATTTCTTCAATTCCGATTCCCGCTTTCGCTGAAGCTAGAACTGCATCAGAAGCATCAATTCCAATTACATCTTCAATTTCTCCACGAACGCGCTCAGGATCAGCACTTGGTAAGTCAATTTTATTTATTACAGGAATCACTTCAAGATCATTGTCTAGTGCTAAATATACATTTGCTAACGTTTGAGCTTCAATTCCTTGCGCAGCATCAACAACTAAAATAGCACCTTCACACGCAGCTAAACTACGAGAAACTTCATACGTAAAGTCGACATGTCCAGGCGTATCAATTAAATGTAAAGTGTACTCTTCACCGTTTTTGGCAGTATATTTTAATTGTACGGAATTTAATTTAATCGTAATTCCTCGTTCTCTTTCTAAATCCATTGAATCTAAAAGTTGGTTCTTCATTTCACGCTGCGTTAATGCACTTGTTTTTTCTAAAATACGGTCAGCTAGCGTTGATTTCCCATGATCGATATGGGCAATAATTGAAAAGTTTCTAATCTTCTGTTGACGTGCTAACTTTTCTTCTCTATTCATCATTTTCACTCCTACTACATTAGGGAACATTTAAAGTATTATAACATTATATCATTTTAACAGAAGGGAAGCTTATGTTAAATAAAATCTAAAAAAAAGAAGAAAAATTCATCTTTGCCCATAAGAACATGAAGGTGAACTTTTCTCTTTTTAAAAAATTAATTTGCAGTTTTAACATATAGCAACTCTTTTAATTTGTTTCTAACTCTAACAAGATCTTCATTTGCTATGCCTACATATGAACGGTTATTGTAGTAAAACGATTTTCCTGTTAAAAGAATTGAGTCAATATTTTGCCCTTGTACACTATTAAATTCCGATGCGAGATAAAGTAAATTATCTAAGTTAATATCTGTTCGAATGTTTTTCCCTAGTATGTTTAGCATTGAGGAAATTTTCATTGGATTTCTAACTTCTATCGTTTGATCTATAATTGCTTTTACCATTTGCTGTTGTCGACGATTTCGGCCAAAATCGCCTTCACTGTCATATCTAAACCGGACGTAATTTAGCGCTTGATCAGCACTTAATTTTTGTGTACCTTTCTTTAACCCAATCATATCTTTTTCAACATCAATTGTAATTCCACCAAGTTCATCTACTATGCTACGAAATGCATGGAAGTTAATCGATATATAGTAATCTATCGGAATATCTAAAAATCTCTCCAATGTTTCAACTGCACCAGGTGCGCGACCATATGCATGCGCATGTGCAATTTTGTCATATTTATCCACTTGTGGGATATACACATATGAATCCCTCGGAATGGAGAGTAACGTCACTTTCTTCGTGCTTGGGTTAAGAACTGCTACAATAATTGTATCACTTCTACCTTTAAAGCTATTATTATCTCGCGTATCTACTCCTAAAAGTGCGATTGTAAATGCTTGCCTTTCAAGGACTTCAGTACTTGCAGGCACAGCATCCTCTCCTGTTTCACCAGAAGAACTGCCCTCCCCATCTTCGGTCTCTTGCTGCTTTTCTCTTTGTTTTTCTTTTGCCGCCTCTTTTTTTCCATTTTTCTCTTTTCTTAATTGTGCAATAGGATCTTCTTTACTTATTCTCTCCTCATAAACCTCATTCCAAGTTTCTTTCGCTTTGTATAAAAAGAAACCACCTATAGAAATTGATAAAATAAAAATCACTGCAGTTATTAAAAGAGAAATTCGAATAATTAATTTAGATTTCGTTTTCTTTCTAGATTTTCTTGGCTCCAAGACATTATTCCTCCTTAAAAACTTTCAACTAATTTCTAAGAAGGATGTCTAGTTGACAAAACTCACCAAACGGTGAGTTTTGTAGTGAAAAAGTTCTTTATTATTGGCATTAGATATTTTGCGCATAGGAAAATAAAGACAACATTAAATCAGTATTGCCTATGCAAATCCTTATTCATTAGAACACCGCCAGCTTACAAACCTTGTCAAAACAGCAAATGTCTAGATAAAAACATATCGACTAAATTTCTAAAATAAAGCTATATGTATCTACCTTTTTCTCTTTTATGGCAAAGAAAAATAAGAAAAATGCAAGAAAAAGGAAGTTTATCTCATACGATACTTTCAACCACTTTAAATATTGCCGAAACGATATAGTCTAAAATTTTTGTTAGTGTAGTTGAGAGGAATGTTCCGAGTGTGGAGAAAAAGTTAAATGCTTTTACATCCTCAAGCTGTTTATGTTTTTTCTCTAAATCACTAGAGGAAAGCTTTTCAGTTAAGAAAGACATCTCCTCATTGCTCAAGTCATTATTGATCAATTTAATCTTGTAGTTCCGATCAGTATCATGCAGTCTTTCAATGCCAGACTGCGCATGCTGCAAGCCAATAACGACTCCTGTAACTAGCACTGCAAATAACAATGTGCATTTCATTAAAAATCTGGTCATGCAAAGGCCCCCTTTAGGGTTCATAACCTCAGTTAAGGATTGATTTATTGTCTTGATGCACCCTGAATTTCCCAATAATACTCACTAATAATGTCTGCTAACGCTTCTGCTGTACGGTATGTTTCTTCCAGTGAATTATCTACACCGCCAATTTCAATTAATATTGAGTAATCAGAAATATCTTGGTTATATATCCCGTTTACACCTGTACCTTTCCTAACGACAGAGCCACGACTTAAGCCTGGATACTTTTTTTGCAACATTTCATGTAGCTTTAAGGCCATTTGCTCATTTTCTTCATAATTTGCGTTTTCTCCACCTAAAACGAAAAACGTTCTTGCATATGTTTCTCCATCAATCGTCACTGTTGTTACGTCCCGACGGTGTGAATCTCGATGTAAATCAAAAATAAATTTTATGTCGGAATTTTGAGACACTGCTTCTTGAATAATTGATCTTGATACGTCATATGATTGATTCCATTTTTTCCCTTGATCTTTAACAATTTGTTGGATATCTCGCGTTTCAACAATTGCTCCAATTCCTCTGCGCTCAAATTCTTTTCCTAATCGCTCTCCAACTAACGTAATGTTTACTTCAGAGTGGTATGCCTGATCAATGTTCTTTACTTCAGGTAAATGCGGTAAAAACGACTCCCGTGAATGAGTATGATAAATGTAAACAACTTTTCTACCTTCAGTAGTTTTACTAGGAGGTGTTATAGGAGTGTCTTCAGGGTCTTCCACATCATCAATCGATGCTTCCCGTTCAATTAGCATGTCTTCTATTGGTGGCGGAGATTCTATAGGTAATGTAGTGTAGTCTGTCCCTTGTCCAGCGACGATAATTTTACTATCAAAAAAAGCAAATCCAGGAAGTTCTCTTCCTAATAAGCTCCGAGGGTCGTTTGGCTTAATATTAGTGGCAAGTTCAAATAAAACTGTTGTTAGTGCTGGTGGTTTCGTCTCCTCCGCTAAAACTTGTGTAAAATATCGATTTTCAGCACCAAAGAGGTACATTAATGTTTCACCTGAAAAATTTGTTGCCCATTGTTTGATCGAGCTTGAGCCAAGGCGATACTTACCATCTATCGAGGTTAGTGAACCAATCACTAAAAACAGTGAAATAACTCCAACAATAAAAATTGCAATCCATCTATGTAGACCATTTCTTAAATGTAATCGTTTTTTCTTCATGTAAATTCCATCCCTTCATGCTTGTCCCTTACATCATTTATATGTAAATAAGACAAGCATAGAACAGGGATTTTTAGCTTTTTTAATGTGTATAAGCTCCAGTGTTATCTTGGTTTATTGCCTCGTGTAAAGCCGCATTTAATCCTTCAGCTATCACATTTGCCATATCTTCAATGAATACATCTACTTCTTTTGGTGTAACCATCAAGTTATGACCTAAAGGTGCTAGTACTTCAGAAATTAGTTTTCTCTTTTCGTCCTCAGGTAGCTTTCCAACGATCCCCATAAAGGCACCACGTTGTTCTTCTCCTGGTAGGTCATCTTCCGTCAACTTTCTTTTTTCTCCAAAGGTCATACCTGCAGGAGTTAAGGAACGTGATGGTCTGTCACCTTCCCTAAGTTCTCTACCGAAATGTTTTAATATAAAATCGATACTGTCACTAGCAATTGAAACAGCATCAACAACAGTCGGTATTCCAATGGCAATTACAGGAATACCTAACGTTTCTTTACTTAATTCTTTTCGCTTGTTGCCAACGCCAGAACCAGGATGGATTCCGGTGTCTGAAACTTGTATGGTTGTGTTCACTCTTTCAATTGACCTACTTGCAAGTGCATCAATTGCGATAACAAAATCAGGTTTTGCTTTTTCAATGACCCCGTGAATGATATCGCTCGTTTCAATTCCAGTTATCCCCATAACGCCAGGTGAAATTGCACTTACTCGGCGATAGCCTTCTTGTACTGTTTCTGGGGCTAAATTAAATAAATGATTTGTTATTAAAAGGTTTTCAACAGCTATCGGTCCCAATGCATCAGGTGTCACATTCCAATTTCCTAAGCCGACAACTAAACAACTGGCATCTTTGCTAATGCCCATATTCGTTAAAAAAGCGCTCATTTCACGAGCAAAAACTTCTTCTACTTTACGCTGCATTTCTGTATCGCTATTACGGATTGCTTGAACTTCAAACGTTAAATATTGTCCGGCTTTTTTCCCAATCATCTCCGTACCTTCATCAGTAATTGTTACGTGCGTAATGTTTATTCCATCAATGTCACGCTCTTTGACAATTACGCCTTGAATATCTTGTGATTGTTCTTCTTGCTCTTCGATTACCATTTCTCTAGCTTCAATCGCTAAGTCTGTCCGCACCGAATATTTCTCTAAATCTAACTCTCCACTCACGTAAAGTCCTCCCATTATTTTCAAGTATTTTATTAAATATCATCGCCAAATAAATTCGTTCTTATTCCTCTATTGAAATTATCTGCTCTGTTTGATAAAATACAGTTTGTTCTGTTCTAAATTTATTCATCACGAATACAGCCGAAAACCTCAAGGAGGTGAAAGGAATGCCAAATATTAAATCTGCTATTAAGCGTGTTAAAACAAACGACGCACAACGTGCACATAACAGCACTATTAAATCTGCAATGAGATCTGCAGTTAAAGCTTTCGAAGCTAAAGTTGCTAACAACGACGTTGAAGGTGCAAAGGTTGCTTATGTTGAAGCTGTAAGAAAGCTTGACAAAGCTGCTGGACGCAACATCATCCATAAAAATACTGCAGCTCGCAATAAATCTCGTTTAGCTAAACAATTAAACGGACTTACTGCTTAATGCACAAAAAAACGACCCCTTTCGGAGTCGTTTTTTTATTAATAAATTATTATTATGTCGGGCGTTCGTACTCAAACCGTTTCTTTTAATTTTGTTAAAAATAAATCTAATATTAAGCGCTTGTCCATTGCTCCACTTTTCATTTGAAAGTCGGCTTCGGCTAGGCGATCAATGATAGTGAGAAGTTCGTGGTCGGAAAACCTTCTACTTTGTTCTCCGGCCAATTTCACTGCAAATGGGTGCACTTTTATCATCGAGGCAATATTCTTTTGACCATATCCTTTTTGTGTGAGTTGCTTCACTTGGTAAATAATGCGAAATTGTCTAGCTAGTAATGAAACGATTTTTATCGGCTCTTCTTTTTGTTTTAACAAGTCATATAAAATTCGAAATGCTTCATCTATTTTTCGATGGGTTACTTTATCAATAAGTGTAAAAATATTTTGCTCAAGCGTTCTTGCTACTTGTTCTTCAACTATTTCTTCTGTTATTTCACCACCATCACCTGCGAATAGCGCAAGTTTTTCAATTTCACTGGCAAGTAACATTAAGTTTGCACCACTAACTAAAAGGAGCTTTTCAATGGCTCGATCTGAAATAGAAACGGAGAAACTTTTTGCTCGTGATTGAACCCATTTTTTAATCATCGTTTCATTTAATTGGTTCGCCTCTAATACATCACTTTGTTTCTTAAGTAACTTCACAATTTTTTTTCGTTCATCAAGCTTTTCATAAGGAGCCTGAATAATAATAATCGTGGATGGCGAAGGGTTTTCAATGTATGTAAGAAACTTGGTTAAATCATGCTCTATCTTTTGTTTAGCTGCCGTTAAAAAAGATGCGTTTTTTACTATTACAACACGCTTTTCTCCCATAAAAGGTAATGTTTCAGCATCTTCAATTGCAATATCTATCGGTACTTCTTCCATATCATAAACAGCTAAATTAAAATCTATCACATCATCCGATAACGTTTTCTTAATTATTTCCTGTTCAATTTCCTCCATCAAAAAAGTTTCTTTTCCATATAAAAGATACATATGTGCAAAATTATTTTGGCTAATCTTTTTATGTATATCGTCTTGTGCCAACCTTATCACCCTTTTCAAACGGCTTTTCCTGTATTAAATATAGCTTTTTGTCGTAAGCTTTGCAAAGGAAAAAAGGAGGTGAACCAGTAATTGGTCACCCCCATTTATATTAACGTTAGAAAGCAAGACCTAGGATACTTACTCGCTAACGATAATCGCCTTTCTGTATTTCTTATGGTATCCTATGCAGTAGAGAACTATATGTGTTAACTCTTGTCAGTGATGGAAATGGATATTGTATATGGATTTTTTTTTTAATATCGCTTATACTAAAAATTGAATTAGGAGGGGTACCTGTGAACGAATTCGAAAAAGAAGTGCAAACTACGAGAAATGATGTTATCGATTCTGGCGTTGGATTTGTTGTAGGATTTGGATTCTTTGCTACTATATTTGCTATCGGCGTTATTTTCAAAATGTTTGCTTAAAAACTTATTTAATGTGTCTGAAAGTGGGTGACTTCTGTCATCCACTTTCTTTAATTTAATGACTTAATGATTTTCCATTTTCCTCTTTTATAGATAAAAGTTATTGCACCGTCACGATCTGTTCTCGCAACTAATCCCGAGTTTCTTCTTAGTCTATTTAGCACGTCATCATGAGGGTGACCATAAATGTTATTTCGCCCTACAGAAATAACAGAAACATGAGGGTTCGTCTCATTTATAAATTTCAAAGTTGAAGATGTATTGCTTCCATGGTGAGCAACCTTTAGTACATCCACATCCATATTTTTATATACTTTTGTTAGTTCTTCTTCCGCTTCTTTTTCTATATCACCAGTAAAGAGCCACTTCTTATTACCAAGTTCGCTTAATAACACAATGGATTGATTATTGCTATCATTGTAATAATTTTGTTTTGCAGGGTGTAATATTACAAATTGACCACTCTTCACATGCCATCTCATCCCTCTAGTTGCATAGATAATTTCAATGCCTTTTTTTGATGCCGCTTTTGTGAGTTCACTTATTTTATCTTTTATGTTTGTTTTTGGAAGTAGTAATTTGTTAACGGGAAAATTATTGAGAATAGCAGTTGCACCGCCAATATGGTCTATATCGCCATGAGTTAAAATTAGCTTATTAATTCTTTTTATCCCTTTCGCTTTTAAAAATGGATTTACGACAGCTTTACCAGCGTTATAAATTTCTTCCCCTTCCTTGTTTACAATTGCTTTCCCTGTGTCAATAACAATCACTTCGCGCTGATAAGGTAGTTTTAATACTATTGCGTCACCTTGGCCTACATCTAAAATAGTTACCTCAATACTTCCATCAAAATATGGAAATAACCAATGTCCAATGCATAGTATCATAAATAGTGTGAATGCCTTTAAAATGTCTTTTAGCCCTTCGTTCTTTTCCCAAATATAAAAACCAACTAATAATGTAAAGTAATAAGTTAAGACGATAAATATAGGAGGTTTTCCAAATATTATTTTCCCGAATGAAAAACTTTCAACCATAATAAGTAGCTGAAGGAGCGTACTAAATACGAATTCTACAAAAGAAATTAATCCATGGAAGACCGCTTGAAATTCTATAATAAAAAACGATATAAATAATAATGGTAATAAAACAATGGAGTAAACAGGTATAAATAGTAAATTTAAAAAATAACTCCATATTGATATTTCATAGTTTGTATACAAAACTAAAGGGAACGAGGCCAACTGAGCAATAATGGTTACTACAAAAAGTTGCTTATAGCGTTGCTGATACCGTGAAATAATTCTTGTCGAACATATTAAGAAAAAAGAAACGATAAATGAAAGTTGAAAGCCTAAATGAAATACTTTATACGGGTCATAAATTAAAGTAATGATACAAGCTATACTAATTGCATCTAATGCAAGCATTCTTTTTCTTAGTCTAAGAAATAATAAGAAGAAAAATGCCATGCTAGAAGCACGTACAACAGAAGGCGCACTTCCAGCAATAATTGCATAAAGGGGAAGTATAAATAAAAGAAGCGACCTTGTTTTTTCTTTTGTTAGCCCAATTCTAATGAAAATATAATATATAAAACCAAATAAAGTTCCGACATGCAATCCAGAAATTGCTAACAAATGTGACAAGCCTTGTTGTTGATACAATTGATATTCATCTTTTGGAATTGATGATTTCTCACCAAATATTAATGCATTCACATAGCCATTAATGCCTTTAGGATAACTTTGTTTCACTCTCTCTATCCCTTTACTTCTAAGCAATTTTATCTTTTCTAAAACAGATAATGGTTTTCTTTTGCAGTCAATCTCATTAACATGGAGAATCCAATGTATTTCCTGAAAATAAAGATAGGAGGCGTAATTAAAATCATAAAAGTTTTTCGATGTTAAAGGCTTTTCTAAAGTACCAACAATATGACACTTCTCACCGATTGATAAGGATTTATTATCTTTAAGCTTGGCAATTAACTTTTCATTCATATCATTCCTTATTGTAAAGGTAATCTTCTCATTCTTATTGATTGGAGATGTAATTATTTCACCATGAAATTTCGTCTCATCACCTGATAAAAGCGTTGTGTTATTCGTATCTACATAGAAGAAGTACGCACTAAAAACAATAAGTGTCAAAAGAGGAAATAGAAGAATTTTTTTATAATGAATTAGGAAGAGCCAACAAATTAATACGCTCAACATTACTAAGATATTTTCTCTATAATAAACAGCAGTTATTGCAACGACCACAGTTATTGCAATTAAATAACCCTTTCCTCGCAATATTCAATGATCCTCCTAAATAGTTAATATGCAATAATTTTATCGCGAAAGTTTTCAATTGTTTTATCACCAATCCCTTTAATTTTTAATAAGTCGTCAATATTATCAAACTTCCCATGTTGCTCACGATAAGACACAATGGCCTCTGCTTTTGCCTCACCTATTCCTTTTAATGTCATTAATTCAGAGACAGATGCACTATTAATATTTATTTTGTTACTATTCATTGAACTATTAAATTCACTTTTAACCTCCTCTCCTTTTTTAGGAACATAGATAACCATTTCATCATAGAGAATTTGTGCAAAATTGACGACGTCATCATTCGCATTTACTATCAATCCTCCAGCCTTTTCTATAACATCTATAACACGATCGCCTTTTTCCATTTGGTACACACCAGGAGCTTGTACTGCACCTTTGACATCTACTACTATTGGCGCGCTTTCTTCTATTACTTGCTGGGTATCATCGCTACCTTCCCCTTCTTCCATGCTAGGCAGATCCCACGTTTCATTCTTTACTTGGTCTTTTGGCAATAAATAAGAAATACACAGCATAATAATGAAACTAATTGCAAAAACAATTACTGCTATATATTTTTCACGTCTGGAGAGGATAAATAATTTATTTATGTTGCTCTACCTCCAATCATATTTCAATAGTTAATGTCATATATATGACGGTAAAGACTAGGAGTCGAGGGAGGGATAAGGCATATGTCTATAGGAATTATTGGAACAGGCAACATGGGAAGTGTGCTAATTAGTGCCTTCATTGATTCATTAGCGATCACTCCATCGCAACTTTATATAACTAATCGAACTAAGGAAAAAGCTGAAAGACTAAAAGCTGACTATCCTGACCTCCATGTAATGAATAATGCTAGTGAGGTTGTGCGAGAATCTAACATTATTTTCATATGTGTGAAGCCATTAGATATATACCCACTTATTCAACAGTTAAAACCTGATTTACATTCCAATAAGTGTATCGTATCTATTACTAGCCCAATTACAGTGGAGGAATTAGAGAGCCATGCTGAATGCAATGTGGCAAGAATAATCCCGAGCATTACGAACCGTGCATTAGCTGGGGTATCACTCATTACGTTCGGAGAAAAATGTAGCGGACTTTATCGTGAACAATTACTACGGATGATGGAAAAAATATCAACTCCCGTAGAGATAGATAATTCTATAACAAGAGTATCTTCGGACTTAGTAAGTTGTGGCCCTGCATTTTTAAGTTACTTATTACAAAGATTAATTGATGGCGCAGTTGAAACAACAGATATTACAAAAGACAACGCAACATTATTGGTCAGTGAAATGATGATTGGTTTTGGAAAACTTTTAGAAAAAGAAATTTATTCTTTCCGTTCTTTACAAGAAAAAGTGTGTGTTAAAGGCGGAGTTACTGGAGAAGGAATTAAAGTACTTGAACATGAAGTTGGCGATATGTTTGAAAAACTCATTAAAAGTACGCATGAGAAATATAAAGAAGATCGTTATTACGTAGAAAGACAATTCAAGAATGATTAATATCTACCTTCTCAGACTTTAAAAAAAATGACAATTTAATGTATAAAAGGAAACCTAGCTCATCAAATATGATGTGCTAGGTTTTTTTTACTGTAAAGAAAATTCGCTCACTATCAGTAACTGGGGACATTTCTGAAAAGTCTGCTGTAACTTTCACTTGGTTAAATCCAGCTTCTTTCAATAAGGTCTTGTACGTATCTAGTGCGAATGTGCGCTGCATATGTAGCTCGTCAAACCTCGAATACTCACCCTCTTTTGATTCAACAAAAAAAGTAAGCTCATGTTCAATTGAGTTAGTTTCTGATCCTTCAAAGCAGTTCCATATAAAAGAGAAATTTTCTTCATTACTTCCATACGAATAATTGTTAAAAATATGATTAATTTTATATTCAGAATGAACATCAAAAATGAATAATCCATCATCTTGTAAATGATCGTACACTTTTTTAAATGTTTGCAACACATCTTCCTTTGATTGCAAATAATTTAAAGAGTCACAAAAAATACCGATAATATCATATTGTAAATGACTCTCAAATTCTCGCATATCTTGTTCGACAAAGTGGATATTGCAGTTTTCATGTCGGGCTTTATTGTTTGCAATAGCTAACATTTCAATTGATAAATCCATCCCAGTAACATCATATCCTTTTCTTGCAAAAGGAATAGCTAAGGAACCTGTCCCACAACCTAAATCTAGCAACTGTTTTCCACTAATCTTATATTTTTCGATTTGCTTACTAACAAATTCTTCCCACTTATCATATGGAACATCTGACATAAGTAAATCATAATAATATGCAAATTCATGATATGCCATCTTATCACCTTCTTAAATGAAATAGAAGGAGCAGATGCCCCTTCCTATGCTAATATTTTATTTAGTTCCATAGTAGGAGCGTCGCCCCAAAGTTTTTCTAAATTATAATAGCTACGCTCATCTTTATGGAAAACGTGAACAATGATATCGCCGCAGTCAATTAAAACCCAGCGTGCCTCATCATAACCTTCCATACGCTTAATTTCGTAGTCATTTTTCGTTACTTCATCCTTCACATTCTTTGCAATTGCTTGAACTTGTTTATCAGAATTACCATGGCATATTACAAATTGATCTGCCATTGAAGATAAACCAACCATATTTAAAATAACAATTTCTTCAGCTTTTTTGTCGTCTAAAGCGCTTGCCACTATTTGTAAAATATTTTGAGATGCCATTGAATGACATTCCTCCTTTATGTATATTATGTACGTTCTTTTAGAAAAGTAACAATATCATTATAAGTATGTATCGTTTCAGGATAAACTAATTGCTTTCTTCGCAGTAGGAAGGTTATTGTATTTCTTAATGCTTGAAAGACGGCTTCATCCAAACTACTTTTCGCTGTTTCTCTCACTTCATCGACGCCTGGAAAACTTCTCCCTGGCTCAATATAATCCGCTAAAAACACAACCTTCTCAAGTTTTGACATGCTTACCCGACCAGTTGTATGATACTTTATTGCATTCAAAATATCTCTATCTATAATTCCAACTTCACTCTCTACTAAGTAAGCTCCGACAGGCGCATGCCAAAGTTCGCTGCTGTGTTCCAGTAAGCTTTTAGCCATCTTTTGCTCAATAATTATTTTTTTCATTTCTTCTTTAGGACGGAATTTTGCGTAATCATGAAAAATTGCCGCTAACTCGGCTTTTTTTTCATCTACTTCGTATCTTTCTGCTAATTCAATGGAAGTATTCATAACCCCCAATGTATGTTGATACCGATGTTCTGTTAGCTGTTTTTTCACAAGCTCAAGTGCTTTATTTCTTTCCATACAATCTATGCTCCTTAATATAATGACGGACGGCTTCGACTGTTAAATACGTATAATTTTCTTCATTTTTAATTCGCTTTCGCAACTCAGTTGAAGAGATATCTACTATTGGTGTATCAACTTGAATGATGTGCTTATTATATGGAGAATTGATTACAAATCCTGATCTTTTAACTGCTATAAAGGTGACTAACTTGAGCAATTCATCTATTTCATACCAACTAGAAAGTGTCTCAACACTGTCAGCTCCGATAATAAAATAAAATTCATGCTGACTATATTTAGCACGAAGCGTCTTCATCGTTTTTGCAGTAAAAGAAGGACCATCTAATTCCAATTCTACCGTACACACTTTAAAAGACGGATGATTGTAAATTGCTAATTGAACCATTTTTAGGCGGTCATGAGCAGATGTTTCAGTCGTTTTATGAGGAGGGTGAGAGTTTGGCATAAACCATACTTCATCTAAATTTTGCTTTTTTAATACATCTTCAGCAATGATTAAGTGACCAATATGTGGTGGATTAAATGTTCCACCTAATATTCCAATCTTCGCCACACTCTCCCCCCCTTCACTTGTTATGGTAGTGTTATCGTTTTACTTTCTTTTGACTCTTTGTAAAGGACAATTGTATTCCCTATTACTTGTACAAGCTGAGCTTTCGTTCCATTAACTAATTGTTTTGCAACAGTATCTCGATCCTCATCACAGTTTTGCAATACACTTATTTTCATTAATTCACGAGCTTCTAGCGCCTCTGAAACTTGCTTTATCATATTATCATTAACTCCGCCTTTACCTACTTGGAAAATTGGATCTAAATGATGAGCTTTCGAACGTAAAAAACGCTTTTGCTTTCCTGTTAACATTGATTATTTCTCTCCTTTAAATTGTTGATGACAACTTGGTTCATACGTTCTTGGTTTGGCGATATACCTGTCCAATACTTAAATGCTAATGCGCCTTGATTTACAAACATTGTAATACCATTCATAATTTTCGCACCTTTTTGTTCAGCATTTTGAAGCCAAGTTGTTTTCATAGGTGTATAAATAATATCACTTACGACTGCTTCTTTATTAAGATTGGTTAACTGAAGTGGCACACCTGAAGTGTGCTTCATCCCTACTGATGTTGTATTAATTATTATTTGGTAATTCCCTAGCTGCTCTTCTGCTTCAGAAATACTCAATACGTTCGAATTACTTACTTTAGCATCCGTCTTCAGATTCTCGGCTTTTTGAACACTTCGATTCGTTAAATCAATCATAGCGGCACTGTGGCGAAGTAAGGATATATATATCGCCCTTGCTGCACCCCCAGCACCAATAATTAATATTTTTTTCTTTTTCCATGTTGGACTGATATTTTCTAGCGCACTCATATACCCTTGCCCATCAGTATTGTACCCGATTAATTTTCCATTGCGGTTAACAACTGTATTTACCGCGCCTATTGCCGCTGCCTCTTCATCAATTTCATCTAACAACGGAATTACTTTTTCCTTATATGGAATTGTCACATTAAATCCAGAAAAATCCAAAGAACGGAATGAATTGATTACTAACTCTAACTCACTTTCGACTACATCGATCGCCTCATATTCGTAATCTAATCCAAGTTCATGGAATTCATTGTTATGCATAAGAGGTGATAATGAATGTGAAATAGGGTGACCAATGACTGCTAATCGCTTTTTCATAAGACCTTTTGATTTCCTTATATTAAGGATGGACGGACAGTCACGGAAACTCCTTTAGGTGCATGCACTTCCACTTGTGCTCCTAAATCATGAACTGTTACCCAGCCTAAACCAGAAAAGACAATATCAGTTTTTTCATGCTTTAATGAAAACCTATGCTTCACTAATTCCGGAAAATTTTCTAATGAATCCGGCCCAGGAGGTGATAGCATTTCACCTAAGTGCTTTTCATACAAGTCATCAGCTTTTTCAAGTTTTGTTCGATGAATAGGTAAATTATTGGCCATAAATGCAACAAACGAACGACGTCCACCTTTTAAGTAATCAAGTCTAGCCAAGCCACCGAAATATAGTGTTTGTTCTTCGTTTAATTGAAATACCATCGGTTTTATTTCACTTTTTGGTGTTATTACCTTTAGTTCTTTTTCATCTACAAAATGAGCCATTTGGTGGTTGTTAATAATTCCTGGTGTGTCATATAATGTCGCACCTTCACCAAGCGGAATATCAATTAAATCTAACGTTGTTCCAGGAAAGTGAGATGTCGTAATCATTTCTTCTGTTTCTCCACCGAACTGTTTAATCAGTCGATTAATAAATGTGGACTTACCAACGTTTGTACAACCAACGATATAAACATCTTTCCCATCACGGTATTGATCAATAATAGCAGCTAATTCATCAATGTTATGACCCTTTGCCGCACTAATTAATGAAATTTCTTTTGGATTCATCCCTAACTCTTTCGCCGACTGTTGCATCCAGTTTTTCAAGCGATTTTGATTAGCTGATTTCGGTAGTAAATCAACTTTATTTCCGACTAATAATATGTCATTATTACCGACAAATCTGTGCAACCCCGGAAGCCAGCTTCCGTGAAAATCAAATATATCTACTATTTTCACAACTAACGAGTCAGTTTTTCCAATTCCATTTAAAATTTCCAGGAAATCATCATCTGTTAAAGATACAGGCTGTAACTCATTGTAATGCTTTAAACGAAAGCAACGTTGGCAAATAATTACTTCTTTATTTAACGTAGACGCTGGCGCATAACCTAATCCTTTTTTATCTTCCGTTTGGATCGATACTCCACAACCAGTACACGTAATAGCTTGTTCGTGCAAATTTTATTCCTCCCAGTAAATCATTCCGCGTTTCTTCATATAAGAAAGTATTTTTCTTTCAATGAATCGATTAAACTTCGTAAATACACCGTCTGTTTGGACGACAGGAACTACTAAAATGGTATGTAAATTTTGGCTATTCCCACCTAAAACATCCGTTAAAAGTTGATCACCGATGACAACTACTTCATCGCTTTTCAAGTTCATATTTTGTTTTGCTTTCTTAAATGCACTTCCCAGTGGTTTACGCGCACTATGGATAAAAGCAATTCCTAAAGGGTCTGAAAACTTCTTTACTCTGTCTTCATTATTGTTAGATACAATCGTTACACTAATTCCTTTAGCTTGAATCTTTTGAAACCATTCTTTTAACTCCGGAGTAGCTTCAGGGCGATCCCATTCCACTAACGTATTATCTAAGTCTGTGATGATCCCTTTAATCCCTTTTTCTACTAACTGATCAATATTTATTTCAAATACTGAATTTACATGTTCATCTGGTAAAAAACGTTTTAACATTTTAACACCTCATTAATTATGGACGTTCCTAATCAATAATACAGTTAAAACGTGCATCTTTCAAAATGTTTTCAATGATTATTTATAGAAATCAAAAAAACTTTTCGACAAATTTTTACTTTATTTACCTATTGTGGATAAAATTATACACATTTTCCCACTTGATACCATTCGTTTTTTTACATTTATAAACAACTTACCCACAATTTATCCACTATTTCCTGTGGATATAAGAACGGTTGTTCTTCATTTTATTTCATGGTAAGCTATGTTCACACCGACGAAACTTACCATTATATGTTATAAAATACACATTATGATAAATTAATTTTTGGAGGGGTAAAATGCGCATCCTATCAGACCAAATGCTGTTAGACTCATATGCAAAAGCACTTGAACTAAAGTTAAGTAAAGAGTTTATTTTACTTATTGAAAAAGAAATAGATCGTCGTCAATTAAACGTCCACTTAAAAATCTCCTGAGCCAAATTAGGCTCTATTTTTTTTGTAGAAATTTGTCCAATATCTCCTCTCTCTTTTGAGGATTGACTGAACGCTTTTTACTTAGCTGTTTTGCAAGTCGATAATGTCTTGGTTTAGTAAAAACCTCTACTGCTATATCTTTGTTAGCCATAATTGCTGTTAATTCACTTTTAATCATTTCACTATGTGGTCTTGAAAAACGCTTCGGCTTTACGGCTATATAGTACTTATCTTTTTGTCTTAATACAACGGCATCATTAATATGTTTGTGACTTAATATTTCAGATAAAATCCCCTCTTCAACTAAGGAGCTGTTCATTAAGGCAACTCCCATACTAATATTGTTCATTTGGCTTGCTCGATAATATTCCCTCGGAGCAAATGGTTTCTCTTGATCATCAATTTTATAAATAGACTGCTCAAATGTCTCACAACTAATTAGTACAGGTAATATAAGTACCATAATTAAAATCGTCTTTTTGTTCATTATAATTAATCCTCCTATTTTTTTTGCAATTTTTTCTTAGTTTCTTCCTATTTAATAAAATCATTCCCTCTTTTATAATCATGCGCAGTTTAGTTGATAATTGGACACTTTTGTGCGTAAAATAAAGTATTGTATCTATGTTTTTTAGGATTTTTTAGGAGGAGTTTCATGCTACATCTAGTGATTTTTATCCCTTTTTTATTTGCATTAATTATTCCTTTGTTGCGAACAAAACTTAGCAACATCCACTTAGGGTGGTTTGTTTTAGCTGTTCCAGTCTTACTTTTTACATATTTTATTAGCTTTTTAGAAAAGATGATCCAAGGAGAAAAGATTCATTCTACCCTAAACTGGATTCCATCGTTGGACATTAATTTTGTTTTTGTAATTGATGGACTAAGTATGCTTTTTTCATTACTAATAACAGGTATTGGCTCTTTAGTCGTTCTTTATTCCATTTTTTACTTAAATAAAAAAGAAAATCTAGGACATTTTTACTTTTATCTTTTATTATTCATGGGTGCAATGCTCGGAGTTGTCCTATCTGATAACATATTTGTTCTCTATATGTTCTGGGAATTCACAAGTATTTCTTCATTCTTATTAATTGGTTTTTGGTTTCATCGTGAAAAGTCACGATATGGTGCCTTAAAGTCGATGTTAATAACAGTATTTGGAGGTCTAGCCTTATTCGCAAGCTTCCTTTTAATGAGTATTACAACGGGATCGACTAGTATTAGAGAAATCATTTTAAATAGTGAGGCAATTATTAACAGTAACTATTTTGTATTAATCTTAATCTTATTTTTATTAGGAGCATTTACAAAGTCCGCACAATTTCCATTCCATACTTGGCTACCTGATGCGATGGAAGCACCAACACCAGTAAGTGCGTACTTACATTCAGCTACGATGGTAAAAGCAGGAATTTATTTAGTCGCTCGCTTTTTCTTAGTTTTCCAAGGAGAACAGCTTTTTGCAATAATAGTTTCTGTTTTTGGAATTGTTACGTTAGCATGGGGCTCATTTATGGCGGTTCGCCAAACTGACTTAAAAGGAATTTTAGCTTTTTCGACCATAAGTCAGCTCGGGATGATCATGGCGATGCTTGGATTCGGTGCAGGCTATGAAAATAAAGTAGCCATTGTTGCTGCCGTATTTCATATTTTTAACCATGCCACATTTAAAGGGAGCTTGTTTATGGTCGCAGGAATAATTGATCATGAAACTGGTACACGTGATATACGCAGACTAGGTGGCTTATACACATTCATGCCAATTACAGCGACACTTGCTTTCTTTGGAACGTTTTCGATGGCAGGTTTCCCATTACCAGTTTTCAACGGGTTCTTAAGTAAAGAAATGTTTTTTAAAGCTGCTATTTTAGATAATGTTTTAGACATTTCTATTTTAATTCCTATTTTGGCTGTAATCGGGAGTATCTTTACATTCGTTTATTCGATGATTCTTTTCTTTAAACCGTTTACTGGCAAGGAAAATATGTTAGATAGACAGCCACACGAAGCACCAATTGGCTTGTTAGTTTCGCCAGCTATATTAGTATCATTCATTATAATTATTGGTTTGTTGCCTAACATTATTAGTGAGCCGATATTAGCTCCTGCTGTTTCGGCAATTAATGGAGAAATTCCATTGATAAATATACATTTTTGGCATGGATTTACTAATATTCCGATTTGGATGTCATTTACTGTTGTTGTCATTGGTACTTTGCTCTTCCGTTATCGAGACAAGTGGACACCGTTTTATAACGTATTTCCAGGGCGTTGGAGTGCGGCAAATGTCTATGATTATCTTGTAAATAACACTTTTACATTTGCTAAATCTGTTACTTCATTTTTTATGACAGGATCAATTCGAAATTACTTGTCAATCATTCTCGGATTTTTAATCGGTACTCTTGCTGTAACAATTTACATTACTGATGGTTTTGCTGTTTCTTATGATGATTTGGCTCCAATAACATGGCCAGTTGCCTTTACAGGAATAACGATGGTGTTTGCTTCAATTGCGACGATATTTATGAAAAATCGCATTGCTGCAATATTAGTACTTGGAGTAGTAGGTTATGGGTTATCCATCTTATTCGTTTTCTTTAAAGCACCAGACTTAGCTTTAACACAGCTTATCATTGAAACAGTAACTGTCGCTTTGTTTTTACTTTGTTTCTACCATTTACCAGACTTAACGAAAACGAAAGAGTCGCTGAGTAGAAAAACGTTAAATATTGTGATTTCCTTATCAGCAGGTTTTATTGTAACAATCATCGCTATCGCTTCACATAGCTTCAAAAAGTTCGATGCAATCTCGGAGTATTTCATCGAAACTTCTGTATCATTAGGTGGAGGACATAATATCGTTAATGTCATTTTAGTGGATATGCGTGGATTAGATACGCTATTTGAGATAACCGTATTAGGAATAGCAGCTTTAGCTATTATTAGCATGATTAAGCTGCGTAAAAAAGAGGAGGTAGACTCATAATGGAAATATTCATGTCAATCGTATCAGGATGTTTAGTGGCTGCAGGAGTTTACCTTCTCTTACAGCGACAAATACTAAAAATAATTATTGGTACAGCAATCCTTTCGCACGCTGCCCATTTATTAATATTAACGATGGGAAAATTAGACCGAGGAGCACCACCGATTATTAAAGATGGAATTACAAAATATGCTGACCCGCTGCCACAGGCACTTATTTTAACTTCTATCGTAATTAGTTTTGGAGTGACATCATACTTACTCGTCCTTGCTTATCGAACTTACAATGAAAATAGGACGGACAATATGGAACAATTAAGGGGAACAGATAATGAGTAATTTAGTTATTTTACCTATATTGCTTCCTTTACTCATCGGAGCAGTATTAATCTTTTTCAATAAAAAAATTGTGTTAGCAAGAGTAATCACTACCATTACACTTTTAGTAAATATCTCTAGTTCTACCTATTTACTAGCATATGTATATAACAATGGCACACTAATTCTCGAGACGGGTAATTGGGTTGCACCGTTTGGTATTATTCTTGTAGCGGATGGCTTAGCTACATTACTTCTCGTTACAACTAACCTAATTGCTTTTGCCTGTTTGTTATATACATTCCGTTCCTTAGATAGTGAACGTGAGCAATTTTATTTTTATACGTTTTTCTTAATGTTAATTACTGGTGTATCAGGGGCATTTTTAACTGGAGATTTATTTAACTTATTTGTATTCTTTGAAGTATTACTAATGGCTTCTTATGGCCTAATCGTTCTCGGAGGTACAAAAGCACAATTAAGAGAGTCGTTAAAATATGTACTAATTAACTTAATTTCATCTATTTTATTCGTTATTACTGTTGCATTTTTATATTCTGTTACTGGAACTGTAAATATGGCTCAATTAGCTGAACGAGTAGGTGAAGTTGGCCAATCAGGAATCTTAACGACAATTGCAATATTATTGTTTGTTGTTTTTGCAACAAAAGGGGCATTATTTCCGCTATACTTTTGGCTACCAAAATCGTATAGCATTCCTCCAACAGTAATTTCTGCATTATTTGGTGCTCTACTTACCAAGGTTGGCGTCTATTCAATCTTACGAGTATTTACATTAATCTTTGTTTACGACTCGATTACACATGATCTATTTATTTGGTTAGCAGGCTTTACCATGGTTTTAGGAGTTCTTGGAGCTCTTTCAACTAATAATATAAAACTTATCATTGCCTACAACATTATCCCAGCAATCGGGTTTATGATGTTAGGAATAGGTGTATTTACTGCAACATCAATAGCTGGTACTGTTTTTTATTTGCTCCATGACATGGTAGTAAAAGCTGCTCTTTTCTTATTAGTAGGAGCAATTATTATTGCTAGTGGTACTTCTGATTTACGGAAAATGGGCGGTTTGTTAGCCACGCACCCATTGTTAAGCTGGTTGTTTTTCATCGCAGCGTTAACATTAGTTGGAATTCCACCTTTTAGTGGTTTCATTGGAAAGCTGTTATTATTAAAAAGTGCATTTGAAGAAGGATACATCATTATCGCGATTACCGGCTTAGTAACTAGCTTATTAATTTTATTATCTGTAATTCGAATCTTTATTGGCGCTATTTGGGGTAAACCTGTTGAAACAAACAAAAAAGTTCCAACATCTTTATTACTTCCAATTTCATTATTAGTACTATTATCAATCATGCTTGGCGTAGGTGGGGAATATATTTATCCGTATGTACAACAAGTGGCAGATCAATTGATAGATCCAAGTAATTACATACAATCTGTATTAAAGGGGTAAGCTAATGGCTTTTCAAATTTTGATTAATTTAGTAATAGCTATTATTTGGATGTTTCTAAATGAAAGCTATTATTTTATCGACTTTGTATTAGGTTATTTGTTAGGAATTTGGCTATTATTTTTATTACGCCGCTTTATTCCTGGTGAATTTTATTTCAAACGAGTATATGCGATTGTATACTTAATCTTCTTATTTTTAAAAGAACTTATCTTAGCAAATATTGAAGTTTTAAAACTAGTTTATAAACCTAAAATGACACTCGAACCAGGCATTTTTGCGTTACCTACTGAATTAAAAACAAACTGGGAAATTACGTTGCTTGCCAACTTAATAACGCTAACGCCTGGTACGCTATCTGTTACACTTTCTAATGACAATAAGTTAATTTATATTCATGCTGTTGATATTTCAGACGTCGAAGATACAATAAAACAAATTAAGGATTCTTTTGAAAAAGCAATTATGGAGGTTACAAGATGAGTGACTTACTTACGAACGTAACGCTGATTTGCTTAATTTTATTAGGGGCTTGTATGCTTTTATTACTTTACAGAGTAATCATCGGACCATCAAATCCTGACCGAGCTGTAGCACTCGACACAATAGGTGTTATTATTATTGCAATGAGTGGGCTTTTAGCGATTTTAACAGAGACTACTTACTTTAATGACATTATTTTATTAGTTGGTATTTTAACTTTTATCGGTACTGTCGCATTGGCGAAATTTTTAGAAAAGGGTGTTATAATTGAGCGAGATCGTAATTAGTATATGTATCATTATCGGCACCTTTTTTATTATTTCTAGCGTGATCGGAATATTGCGTTTTCCTGATCTTTATACTCGCTTACATGCCGCTTCTAAAAGTGGGACATTAGGTGTTGCTAGTATATTAATTGGTTCATTCCTATATTTTCTCTTATTTGAGAATATTTTCAGCGGGAAGTTACTACTTGGAATTGTTTTTGTTTTATTAACTGCACCTGTTGCCAGTCATATGCTTGCAAGAGCTGCTTATCGAAGTGGCGTACCAATGTGGGAAAAAAGTGTGCAAGATGATTTGAAAATAGAAGTTTTAATAAATAACGATGAAAAGTAAAAAACCAGCACTTGTATGAAAAACTACAAGTGCTGGTTTTTCTTATCTTATAATAACGTACCAATTTTTTGGCCGACTGTTACTTCACTATTTTGTTTAAGGTTTGGCAGTAATTCACAAGTTCCTTTTTCTAACAATAGTACAACTGTTGAACCAAAAGAAAAGTAGCCTACTTCATCGCCTTTGTTAAGTTCATTCGTTTGGTGGGTTGTTTCAATTGTATTAATGTTTAATGCACCAACTTTTACAACAGCTACTTTTTTCCCCTTACAATCAATTTCTGTTACGACACGATAGTTTTTTGAAAGTGGGCGCACGCCATATTTTAACCCTGCTTCATTAACTGGGTAAGATTTTTTCCCATACGTCTTTTGATCTGTTACTGTCCCAGTCACAGGGCTATGAATTCTGTGATAATGACGAGGGCTCAAGTATAATATAATGTATGTGCCATTTTTGTACTTTTCAGCACGTTCCTTTGTTCCGACCATTTCATCTAAAGAGTAATCTTGCCCTTTAACATGAAATGAATTATTTTCGGTGATCGTCCCAAAATGAGCTAGCACTCCATCAACAGGACTTACTAAGCTATTTTCCTCAGTATGTATTTGACGAGCGTCTTTCTTTAACCCACGAATAAAAAATTGATGTAATGTTTCAAACTCATGTAACTCTTTTTCCATCTCGCTTTGGTTAATATGAAACGTCTTAGCAAAAGAAGGAATAATAAATTTACTTACCTTCGAAGTTGCAAATCCCTTCATTATTTTTGAAATTACTGGTCCTCCTGTTAATTCAACAAATGCACGGTATAACGTTTTTTTCATTTTCTTTCCTCCAAAATAAAATAATAACAACAAACGACATTTTTCGTGTATAATAAACAAACAATATATCTTCGTAAATTACACCCGCAAAGGAGTGTTTTCCTTATGTTTATCACAGAACGAATAGACAATACAATTAAGAAAATAAAAGGTCAAGCTGCTAATGCTTTAACAGTATTAAATTTAAGCTTTGGAAGTGCAGCAATTATTTTTTTACTTAACGATAATTTAGTTACAAGTTTTATTTTAATACTTTTAGCCGCATTATGCGATAGGTTTGACGGATTAGTTGCAAGAAAGTTAAATATTGTTACTGATTTTGGGAAACAACTGGATTCATTATGTGACTTAGTATCATTTGGTATTGCTCCTGCTTTCCTCTTGTATGCTGCCGTGTTACACCAATTTGGTGTTCCAGGCGTCATCTTTACAATAATTTTTGTCGTTACCGGTGCTTTGAGACTCGCTCGTTTTAACTTATCTGAATCAAGTGCTGTTTTTACCGGGCTACCTATTACTGCTGCAGGATCACTTCTTGCGATTTCTAGTTTACTTGTGACAAAATGGCCTCCCCAAGTATTTATGTACCTTATTTTAATTCTTGCATTATTAATGATAAGTAATTTTAAAATGAAGAAAATATAATCTATACAAAAAAGGGCTCCCAATTTAAGTTGGAAGCCCTTTTTTGCTACAGCTAACTACTCATTATTCAATTGTTCACCCGTTAATAGTTTAAATAACGTTGCAGAATCTTCTTCGGATAACCTAGCATATGGATCTACACTTTGATTGCATCCATCTTCTTTAATAATTTCGATATATTCTCTATTGGGACTAACTATTATTGCGTATGGAGTACCTGTACATTTTGAATCTTTTAAGGAGATGATTATACGATAATCTGCCAAGAGAGATTTATCGGTATTTTGCTTCTCCCACGTAACTTTAGTGAGAATTTTCTTAATACCTTCAACCCTACCCCTCTTTTCAATTGTCATTATATTTTCATAGTGTTTCTTATCATCACTTAGCTTTTGTACTACTATAGAATTTCCTTCAATAGGAACGTGATCAGGATCATACACTTTTCCACTACAACCTGAAATGATCAATAAAAACGTAAGCGTTGCTACTATTAATAAATGTTTACTCATAATTTCGCCTCCATTAAATGTAACACTTTTCCAATTATTAACATGTTTCAATTTCAGTCAAAAAAAGATGAAATCATTATGATTTCATCTTTTTAGAAGTAATTACTTATCTGTTAATTCCATAAACTGTGCTACATATTCATTAGCAACATCTAACGCCCCTTGCCAGAAATCAGGCTTTGTTAAATCAACATTTAGATGTTTCATAGCTAAGTCCTCCACAGACATTCTTGCTGTGTCGCGAAGTAAGTTAATATAATTATCTTCAAAGCTCTTACCTTCTTTTAATGCTAGTGCGTAAATACCCATACTAAACAAATAACCGAATGTATACGGGAAGTTGTAGAAAGGTACACCAGTAATGTAAAAGTGAAGCTTTGAACTCCAAAAATGTGGGTGATATTCATTTAACGACTCATTGAATGCTTCTTTTTGCGCTTCAACCATTAATTCATTTAAGCGATTCGTGCTAACTAAACCATTTTTTCGTTCTTCATAAAAACGTGTTTCAAATAAGAATCGTGATTGAATATCCATAAAAAATGCAATGCTACGTTGAATATTATCATCTAATAAAGCTAACTTTTCTTCCTTACTATCTACACTCTTGAGTGCTGCATCTGATACGATCATTTCCGCAAACGTAGAAGCAGTTTCAGCAACGTTCATTGCGTAATGTGTATTATATTCATCTAAGTCATTGATTACATGTGAGTGATACGCATGACCTAACTCATGAGCTAATGTTGATACACTGTTTGCACTGCCGTCATATGTCATGAAGATACGAGATTCTTTAGCTAGTGGAAAACTCGTACAGAAACCACCAGGACGTTTGCCTGCTCGGTCTTCTGCTTCAATCCAGTTTTCTGTGAAAGCTGTTTTAGCGAAGTCAGCCATTTTTGGACTAAATGATTCAAAATGCTTCACAATAAAGTTAGCGCCTTCATCATAACTCATTTTATTGTCTACTGATCCAACAGGAGCATAAATATCTGTCCAACCTAACTTATCAACACCAAGCATTTCTGCTTTACGGTTTAAGTAATTTACATAAGTAGTTTTGTTATCATTAATTACATTCCACATTGTAGCTAATGTATCTTCACTCATGCGGTTAACTTCTAATGGTTCTTTAAGTACTTTATCCCAGCCTCGATGCTTATAAACATTTAAGCGATATCCACCAAGTCTGTTTAACGTTTCACTAAATAAATCCTCTTGCTCTTCCCAAGCTTTTTCCCAATTTGCAAATGCAACTTGTCTAACATTGCGATCATGATCATAAAGTTTGTTTTGCGCTTGTCCTACACTTAATTGTTTCGTTTCACCATTCTCTTCAAATGGAATTGTCATTCTCCCAACTAGAGTATTGTAAAGTTGTCCCCAAGCATGGTAGCCATCAACAGATAAATCATTTATTAATGATTCTTGTTCTAGTGGTAACTTTTCTTTCGCTTTAGAACGGCGCTCTTCTAATACAAAGGCAAGCTCAGCTAATTTTTCATCTTGCAATAAAACTTTCCAAGTACTATCTGCGATCTTAGAAATTTTCTCTTCTAATGTGGAAGATGCCATTTGGAAGCCTGCATTCATTTGTGTTAAGCGTCCTCTTAATAAGTTTGCTTCTTTATCACTAACGTCTTGAGCAGTTAAACAGCTAACAAATGCGCTAACTTCACGGGCCTTCTTTATAGTTTGTTGCATATTTTCCAATAATGTTACTAGCTCTTTGCTTTCATTTCCAGCTTGAGGGATATCCCAAGCTTGTACTTCAGACACTCTTGCATCCATATCTTTTTGTAACTCTTCTAAAAACTTATGCAATTGCTCAGATTTGCTTCCCCCTGGGAAAAAATTATCTAATTCCCAAACCTCTTTTAAACCTGTTAACATCTGCTCATCTCCCCTAATTATGTATTTCACTATTATACTACAAAATTTTGAATGTTTTTATAATATATTTCGACATCCAAAACAGTTTTATGGGTATTATGGTGTGTTTTTTAATATTTTTTTCCATTTTGAGTTGTATTTTCTAACAAAATGGCATATAGTACATTATAACAGTAATGCACTACTTTACTAGTAGGTAGAAGGAGGTGGAAAGTTGAAGTTAAGCAATGATGGACTAAAGCCAATATATGTTCAAATAGCTGAATGGCTTGAAACAGAAATAATGAGTGGAAGTATTAAGGATGATGAGAAAATATATTCACAATACCAACTTGCTGAAATGTTTAATATCAATCCAGCAACAGCGGCAAAGGGACTTAATATGTTAGCTGATGAAAATATCGTTTATAAAAAACGCGGGCTCGGAATGTTCGTTACCCCAAAGGCAAAAGAACAAATACTCATGAAACGGAAGGATCAAATAATGAAAAAAATGGTTTTTGAGCTTATTGCTGAGGCGAAGCGCTTAGAAGTTTCTGAAGATGAATTAGTAGTAATAGTTAAGCAAGCGATGACAACTTATAAAGAGGAGGAATAAAAATGAACATCGTTGAATGCCGTGACCTATCAAAGACTTATGGAAAGCATGATGCTATAAAAGGTATTTCATTTGATATTAAGGAAAACACGATTACTGGTTTAATTGGAAGAAATGGAGCAGGGAAAACAACATTACTTAAAATAATGGCTGGGTATTACCGGAACACCACTGGAGAAATAAAGGTATTTGAAAACAACCCGTTTAACAATATTACTGTTTCAGCAAATGTAATCTTTATCGATGACAACATGACGTTTCCTTCTTCTATTAACCTCTTAGAAATACTTCAATCAGCTAGCACCTTCTATACGAACTGGAATTCACAATTAGCTTTTAAACTTTTAGATTATTTTTCTTTCAATAAAAAGCAAACACATCAAAGCTTATCAAAGGGAATGAAAAGCACATTTAATATGATTATCGGCTTAGCTGCAAGGTGTCCTCTTACCATTTTCGATGAACCAACAACAGGAATGGACGCATCAACGCGAAAAGACTTTTATCGAGCATTACTTAAAGATTACATCCTGCATCCTAGAACAATCATATTGTCTAGTCACTTACTAAACGAAATGGAAGATATTTTAGAAGAAGTCTTACTTTTAGATTGTGGCGAAAAACTGCTTCACATGTCTGTCGACCATATAAAAAAACTGGCTGTAGGACTAAAAGGTAAGAGCAAGGACATTGAACGTGCAGTTACTAATTTAGATATCTTTCATAAAGAAATGATTGGTCAAAATTACACGTATATTGTTGTTGAAAATAAATTATCAGCGTCACAGATAGATGATCTTAAATTATCTGGAGTAGAAATTTCACCTATTTCAGCTGACGAAACTTGTGTATATTTAACAGCTAAAAACAAAGGAGGAATTGATAGTGTCTTTGACAAAAGTGAAAGTATTTGATGTAGCAGTAAAACAATATTTATACAAAATGAAAGCATATATGTGGTTTATTTTTAGTTTGATTCCGCTTCACGTTCTTGCGTTATTACTTTCTTTAAATGGAGTTGCTACTAGTGGATCTGGTAACAATTATGTATCTATTAAAATGAAGCTATATTCAAATGAAATTTTCATCATTTTTACATTACTTTGGATTTTATTTGGTGGGGTTACGTTAACGACAAAAGCATACCGAACTTCTGATTTTACTTTCGTCTCTAACCGCTTAAGTAGTAACTTATCTAATATTATGTATTTGTTTACTTTATCCGTTATAGGGAGTATCACTTGTTTTCTGTCAGGATACTTGCTCCGCTCCATTGCTTACTTTATTAATACAGATGAATTAATTATTAACGAAGCTATTACTTATACTGCTTCAGAGCTGTTTTGGGGGATTTCTGTTACTGCATTATATCTTTGTTTATTAGGAGCTATTGGCTATGCTTTTGGTATGCTAGTACAATTTTTTAAGCCATTTGCATTCTTACTTCCTGCATTATTATTCTGGTCACTACTTTTTACAGGAGGAAACAACGCTGTTATTAAATTTGTTGAGTTTCTTGTACTAGAGACCTCGTTTTTCATATTTACCATTAAAATTACTACATTATTACTGGCCTTGTTTAGTTTTTCCTTCCTTATTTCTAATAGATTGGAGGTCCGCTAATGTTCGGTATATTTTCTTTCATAGCAATAGCAATCCCTTTAATAATAGTTTTAGTTGCTTTATTCATTATGCAAAGATATTTACAAGTTATTGCATTAAGAAAGGTTTTCATATTTTATCTCTTACTATTACTACTTTCAGCTGCTTTCGTTCACATACTACCGAAAGATAACTTTATCTCTTTAGAAGATATAAGAATCAGTGAACCTCATAGTGCGGATTTCAATGCATTTTATCAAGCCATTCACAGTGATACACTCAAAGATCACGAGCAATTTATTATTAAAAAAACGTGGGATTTTACTAGTCATGATGGAGAGATTGAAATAATTTATCCTGAATCGTCCTCTCCGATCTTCGTTGAGCGAAGAGAAAGCGACAATAATGCAATTGAAGTTGTTCACTATACTTCAAAATTCTCATTCGGCTCAACCGATTTAACAGAGAAGAAAAATACATTTACAATTACTTTCCATGACAACAAGCTGATGATTACTGACCCAGAAAAATTCGACTATGAAATTGCTGGTTTTAAGAAAGATTTTGTTGTTATTCAATTTAATGAAGGCTCTTTATATAGTGGTGATTATTTTATTCCAATGAATAGTAGAAGTTTTGATGCGATTGTCATTCGAATACCTAAAGGATTAAAGCTTACCCCTAACAGTAAGTATCAACTAGTTAATCAATAAACACTAAAGAAAAAAGCCAAACCGACTTCGGTTTGGCTTCACTTTATTGTCCTCTTTCATCTTTATACAATTCATGGAACAACTTCATTAAGGATCGTTTCTCAATCCGTGATACATAACTTCTTGAAATTCCTAATTCTTTTGCAATTTCTCGCTGCGTTTTTTCGTCAAAGCCATATAAGCCAAAACGACCAACAACAACTTCCTTTTCCCGTTCATCTAACACATGAATATAGTCATAAATCTTCTTTTTTAATATTTCGAGCTGGATTGCTTCGACGATATCTTCGTCATCTTCACGAAGAACATCAATTAATGAAATTTCATTACCTTCTTTGTCTTGCCCGATTGGGTCATGTAGTGATACATCTTTCTTCGTCTTCTTCAAGGAGCGCAGGTGCATTAGAATTTCATTCTCAATGCATCGTGCTGCATAAGTTGCTAGTTTCGTGCCTTTTCCAGTCGAATAACTGTCAATTGCCTTCATTAATCCAATAGTACCAATGGAGATTAAATCTTCATTATCTTCACCAGTGTTGTCAAACTTTTTCGTAATATGGGCAACTAAGCGTAAATTGTGCTCGATCAATTTTTCACGTGCAACTTGACATTTTGTCTCTTGTAAATCATGAATATACTTTCGCTCATCATCTTCTGACAATGGCTGTGGAAATGCATTGTTCTTTACATAAGAAACGAAAAAGAGAAGCTCTTTAAAGAAGTACGTTAATGTACCAATAATTGACATTGATGGACACACCCCCAGATGATTTCATTATTCATCTATATGCTGATGTGTGATTGTCTGTGTCTGTCCTATATTATTTGTTTATAATATTTTGTGCATTGCCTAAGGAAATTTGTAATTTGTTTATTTATTCATATCCACCTTTGGCCTCAGGAAGCCATTTATCACTAGAAATATTAATTTCTCGCATTATAAGCATAATAATGTTCATTTCTTCTTTCCAAATGTATTTATTTCATTTTCATTTTTATTACTTATACCGTAGAGTAAAGAAAAATGAAAGTCATCTGGCATTTGTTCGGGCGTATTATTTTCCTCAGTAAAATTGCATCCAGTGCTAAATAAAAAGATACACATAACTACTATTAGTATTTTTTGAAACAACCACCTCAAACATCGTTTTCATTATTCTTTCTTTAGACTTGCTTTAATTCTTTTTTGTTTCGAAAAAAATATTTTTCGACATACGAAACTTTTTTCTTTTCAATATTTTACAAAAGAAGTAAACTAGGAATATTGAAAAAAAGATTTACACAGTTAAGGAGTGTTACTTTGCCAAGCAAATCTTCTAAAAACACCAAGAAAAAATTAACGTTATTTGCGCTTACTTGGCCAATATTTATAGAATTTCTTTTACATATGTTGATGGGTAATGCCGATACATTAATGCTAAGCCAGTACTCAGACAAATCAGTTGCTGCCGTTGGCGTTTCTAACCAAATTATTTCCGTTGTTATTGTCATGTTTGGCTTTATTGCAACCGGAACTGCAATCATTGTTGCTCAATACTTAGGAGCCGACGACGAAAAACAAGCAAATGAAGTATCAACAACTTCACTTTCAGTTAACTTCATCTTTGGTGCTCTTTTAAGTCTTGCTTTATTTATATTTAGTGAACAGATTTTAGTAGCTATGGGCATACCTGAGGAATTAATGCCTGAAGCTCTATCCTATATGAAAATTGTTGGTGGGGTTGCATTTATTCAAGCACTCTTAATGACTGCATCAGCAATTGTTCGAAGTCATGGATTTACGAAAGACACGATGTACGTGACGATAGGAATGAACATTTTAAATGTAATAGGAAACTATATATTTATTTTTGGTCCCTTTGGTTTACCAGTTTTAGGCGTTGATGGGGTTGCAATTTCAACAGTGATAAGTCGTTTGTTAGGGTTTATCGTCGTCCTAATTATCTTACAAAAACGAGTAAAAGGATCATTGTCATTAAAAGTTCTTTTCTCTTTCCCAATGCATCATATACGTAATTTATTAAAAATTGGTATTCCATCAGCTGGAGAGCAATTATCATATAATACGTCACAAATGGTAATTACTTTCTATATTGCCTCACTTGGTACGATAGCACTGACAACGAAAGTGTATACACAAAATTTAATGTTATTTATTTTATTGTTTGCAGTAGCGATTGGCCAAGGAACTCAAATATTAATTGGACATTTAGCAGGTGCTAAGAAGTTTGATGAAGCTTATACGAGATGTATTAAAAGTTTAAAGCTAGCAATCATCATTTCATTTAGCATGGGTGCTATTTTTTACACCTTTGCTGAACCATTGTTTCGAATATTCACTTCAAATGAAGATATTATTACAGTAGGTAAATCGTTAATTTTTCTTACCATTATTCTTGAACCTGGACGAGCTTTTAACCTCGTAGTTATAAATTCGTTACGTGCAGCTGGGGATGTTAAGTTTCCTGTGTACATGGGGATTGCCTCGATGTGGGGACTGAGTGTTCCTATTGCATACGTGCTCGGAATTTATTTCGGATATGGCTTAGTAGGTATTTGGATTGCATTTATTATAGATGAATGGTTTCGAGGTATTATTATGCTCATTCGCTGGCGCTCAAGAGTTTGGGAAAATAAATCATTTACGAATAAGCCAGATGTTTTACTCGAGAAGTAACTTTTCTACCCTCAATAATTTTTATGAGGGTATTTTTTTCCCTATTTTACTTAAGTTTACTTGATAAAGCATTTTTATTGGCTTTTTTCATACAATTATTTTGAGGTGATAAAAATGACAAGAGTTAAATATACAGATAGTGATATCGCTTTAATGGCAAGGATGATGAGGGCAGAAGCCGAGGGTGAAGGAAAACTAGGAATGCTAATGGTTGGTAACGTCATTGTAAATCGACTGAAGGCTAATTGTGGCGATTTTGAAGGATTAAAATCTATAAGACAAGTAATTTTCCAAGTTCAAGGTGGTAATTACTCTTTTGAAGCTGTACAAAAAGGGAACGTTTTTTATAATAGAGCGAGAAATGTAGAAAAAAGGTTAGCTAAGCAAACGTTAAATTATTGGAGAGAACACCCGTCAAAATACGCACTATGGTACTTTAATCCGTATGCTGCTTGCCCTCCTACTTGGTATGATCAACCATTTGCAGGTCAATTTAAGCAACATTGCTATTACGAGCCAAAGGCTAACACATGTGAAGGCGCATATAGGTATTAAAATCCCCCACTTTTTGTGGGGATTTTTTTGTTAGGTAGGAATATGTTTCGGTTTTAAGAAATCTAATTATGGAAGCTTTGAGAAGTAATATCCTTTTTCTCTTATCGCATCAATTAATTTTGGTAATGCTTCCAACGTGACAGGTAACTCATGTAATAAAATGATAGCTCCATCTTCCAAGTTGTCCGTTACATTTTTTATTAGTGATTCAGCTGTAATACCTTTTTGCCAGTCCATAGAAGCTATTCGCCACATTACTATTTCAATGTTTAACTGCTTAGCTATTTTTATTGTGTCATCGTTAAATTGGCCAAATGGTGGGCGAAAATATTTTATCTTATTTCCTGATAATTTCTCCAGTTTTTCTTTACTATATTTCATTTGTTCAAGCTGCTTTATATAACTTAGTTTTGCGAAGTTAGGATGATTCTGTGAATGGGAGCCAATTTGATGCCCATCCTCACTCATTCTATCCCATGGACGTTTATGATGACTTAAACGACTTTGCCAGAAAAATACAGCCTGTACTTCCTTTTCTTTTAACACATTAAGAATCGGTAAGATAAGCCTACTTGGACCATCATCAAATGTTAACGTTACAGAAGGATTGGTAGCTGTTAAGTTTCTTGTTAATATATTTTCATCTACATGATCGTACACGATCTCATCAGTTACAATTCAAGGACAATTACTTCTCATAAGAACCCTTCTCTCTTTATTGATCTGCCAACAAATCTTCTCTACTACTATATACCTCTATTTTAAAGGTGATAACTGATTAAGTAAAAATAAAAGACTTCCATTTGGAAGTCTTTCTACTATTCTAATGCCTGTTGTAAATCTTCAATTAAATCATCTACATCTTCCAATCCGACAGAGATTCGAATGAGTCCATCAGTAATCCCAAGTTCCGCTCTTCGCTCAGCTGGAATAGATGCATGTGTCATTTTAGCGGGTAATGAAATAAGGCTTTCAACTGCTCCTAGACTTTCTGCAAGGGTAAAGTATTTTACTTTTTTCAAAACTTTTTCCGCTAGCTCTCCACTTCCAACATCAAAGGAAATCATTCCACCGAATCCTGAAGCTTGTTCTAGGTGAATATCATGTCCCTTATGTGAAGGTAAGCCTGGATAATAAATCTTAGTTACTTTATCGTGAGCTTTTAGAAAGGAAACCAGTTTTTTTGTATTTTCTTCGATTTCTTCCATTCTTATTCCAAGGGTTTTTATCCCTCTCATTAGCAGCCATGCATCCTGTGGTCCTATTGTACCGCCTACTGAGTTTTGTACGAAATGTAGTCCATTGGCTAACTCGATCGTTTTTACTACAGCGAGCCCTGCGACAACGTCACTATGACCACCAATATACTTTGTCGCACTATGAATAACAATGTCTGCACCTAAGTCAATTGGTGTTTGCCAATAAGGTGTACTAAACGTATTATCTACAACAGTTAGTAAGTTTTTCTCTTTTGCTAATGTTGCTATCTCTTGTATGTCGGTTATTTTTAAAAGGGGATTTGTCGGTGTTTCAATATATATCATTTTCGTATTAGCTTTCACTGCATTTTTTACTTCTGATAGATTACTCGTATCAACAAATGTAGCTTCTAAACCGAAACGGTTTAACACCTTATTCATTAAACGGTATGAACCACCGTAGACGTCATCTGTTAAAATAATATGGTCTCCTGCAGATAGTAACATCATCACCGAGGAAATTGCTGCCATACCAGAGGAAAATGCAAATCCCGCCTCTCCGTTTTCTAGATCTTTAATAACTTCTTCTAATGCATGTCTAGTTGGATTTCCTGTTCGTGAATATTCATATCCTTTATGCTTACCAACTGCCTCTTGTTTATATGTACTAACTTGATAAATTGGTACGCTTACCGCACCTGTTGCTTCATCTCCAGTTATGCCACCATGAATTAACTTAGTCTTTTTTCGCAAGAAAATCCCTCCTTCAATTGAAATTCGTCAACACTACACATTATCCCTTCTACTTAGTAATTTTTGAATTATAGTCGTCAATATATTTATTTTTATTATGAAAAAAAGCAAAACATACCGTTAGGCACATTTTGCTTATTATGAATTTAGTTCATCTATTTGCTTTTTTATTTTCATTGCTTTTTGGAAAAAGAATGCTGAAGTAAAAATAAAAGTAAAATTCGCAGCAATTAAATATGGTGCATGTGATGCTTCTTTTCCTTCATAAGGAATTAACAACCCTAAAAAGAGGAAACCACTTAGAGCCAGCAAAACAATACCGAACCGAGAAAAGTCATTCATTTTCGCATAATATTCTTTCATATTAATCTGCTCCACTTTGTCCCCACCTTTCCAAAATCTATACATCAAATGTAACAAAAATTGACTGGAAAGGCTTTATTAAAATGTATCCAATACTAATAAGAATTGGTAAAACAAAAAGTATTAAAGGGAGTTTACAATATTAATGACTAAATTAGCTGAGTTAACAGATGCTTTCTCTAAAAACTGCTCATATGTGTTGCGTGAATCATCATCTTTTCCTGCAATATCAGATAAGGAGCGGATAATGACAAAAGGGACGTTAAATTGATAACAAACTTGAGCAATTCCCCCTGCCTCCATTTCAGCTGCATATACGTTCGGGAAAGTATCTTTAACGAATTGGACACGTTCCGCCGAATCCATGAAGGAATCGCTTGAAGTAATTAACCCTTTGACAACTTGCAACCCATCTAACAGTTCTGCACTTTTTTCTGCAGTTGCGACTAACTTTTCATCTGGCTTATAAAATGCCGGCATTCTTGGTACTTGACCGTATTCATAACCGAAAGTTGTTGCATCGACATCATGGTAACGTACTTCAGTAGAAATGACGATATCACCAACATTTAGAGAATGATGAAATCCACCAGCAGAACCAGTATTAATGACAACATCTGGTTGATGACCATCAATTAATAAGGTTGTCCCAACAGCAGCATTAACTTTACCAATGCCTGATTTTAAAAGTACAATTTCGTGTCCTGCCATTTCCCCTGTTGTAAATTCACATCCAGCTTTTTCGTATACGGTAGCTCCATTTAATTTTTGCTTTAATAGTTCTACTTCTTCTTCCATTGCTCCAATAATTGCAATTTTCATGTATGTACAGCTCCTTAATGGAATTTTCATTTTGTTGAAACTAATATCTATAATAACAACTTTTCAAAAATCTAGCCAATTAGTATAGTAGAAATAGAATATATTTTGAAAGGATGCTCATGATGTCACTAAGCTTAGAACGAATTGAAGATAAAGTAGAATTTTTTGAGGCGGCAACATTGCAAAAATTGGAATATCTCGTTAATGAAAAAATTGATCAAAATCGTGCATTATTACTAGAGGTGCATCATATTTCTCATCAAGTTTCGCCATTGGAAAATGGGAAACTATACTACTCAGCTGTCGTCCATTTTAAAGGGAAAAAGTGAGTGCAATTGATGCACTCACTTTTTTTAGTTAGTAAGATATGGTTCAACATATTTTTCATATTCTTCTTGTGTTAGATTTCTTTCTGAAGTCGGTTTCCAACCTTTTTCCGTTACCCATTCAATCGTTACTTTCTTATATTCATTCGATCCACGTTTTGACACAATACCAAAAGATTTGTCTGGGGCACCATCATTACCAATCCACCATAATGACATGTTACTTTTATCAACATTAATTGCAACACTAAGTGCTAACTTCATCTCTTCCCAATCAACTGAATTCTCATCATATTGTGTTTGATGTGGCTCTTCTTGAGTTGTCCCTACAGGTTCCCAGTTTCCGCTTCCGTTACTGCTATTATCGTCATTGCTATTTTCTCCATTAGAATTGTTAGCTCCATCACTAGCAGCACTATTGGTGTCTTCATTTTGTTCTTTACCAGAATTGGAATCGGTTTTATTTTCTTCATCATTTACTTGATCATTCGTATTTGTATTATTTTCTTCTGAAACGACTGGCTGTACCGATGGATTAAAAAAGAAATGGACAATGCTTATTCCTAAGATACATGCCCCAATGATAAGTCCAACGTATAAAGTGACTGACATAATAGATTTTTTAATTCTCTTTTTTCTTTCGTGAATTCTATTCATTCGCATAGATATAGTCCCCCTTACTCTACCATTATACTATGTTGGTTTAGTAGTAATACAAATTTTCTAAATTTTTTATAGAAACTGTAACTATTGTCATTTATATACGTCTATTTAACATCAAGGACTATTTTCTGGGAGGATTATAATGAAATTCACTACTTTTAATCGTGTTCTATGGAATTTAAAGCAATTTGATACGATCGGATATGACAAAACTACCAAAACACTTATCGTGAAATTTTTCTCAGGTGAAGAAAAAAAGTTCACAAATATAAGTGAAGAAACGATTTTTGAATTTATAATTGCACCCCAAAAAGAACAATTCTTTTATGACAAAATTAATTCTAAAGTACTTAACTAATGCTCGTGAGATTGTTCGTAGCTATGAATATATTTTAGTAAGTCTTTAAATACGTGAAAAGCTTTTTTATCTTTATCTTTTTCAAGATTTACAACTACTAAGGCATATTTGGGTTTTTCTGCAGGGAAATATCCGGCAAACCAATGGTGGTTTTTATTCGTTATCTCAGTCGTTATTTGTGCTGTACCAGATTTGCCTGCTACTTTATAAGGAAGGTTACGAAAAGTTCTTCCTGTCCCTAATTCGTAATCGACGACATGTTCTAGTAATTCTTTTAACTTTAATGCTGTAAAAGGTGCTATTTTGTTATCATCTAACTCATCATTTGCGAACGAAACTAATGTACTGCCATCTTTGTACATAATTTTTTTAGCCGTTCTTACTTGCTTTTTTATTCCGCCACGTGCAATTGTCGCCATCATATTTGCAAGTGCTAGCGGTGTTACTCGGACATCTTGTTGTCCAATTGCTGTTTGTGAAATGTAATTTTCATCCTTCTTATCCATCTTATCAAGCCAAACTCTTCCTACCTGCTCTTCTTCGATTGGTAAATGCGAGAAATTGTCGTAATGAAACACTCTCCCTTGCCAACTTACCCTACTTACTAACCCTAATTTTTCTGCATATTCATGTAAAATATTCTCATCGATTTTCGCCATTTCTTTTGCCAATGTTGCAAACGTGTAATTACAACTACGAGCAAAACTATCTTTAAATGTAAGCTTGCCAAAATCATATGGTGCAAGCCCATCACCTCGCACATTTTTACTGCAATCGAATATCCGGCCTCTTTCAATCATGTTTTTTTCAATAGCAGCAGCAGCTACGACTATTTTAAATGTTGACCCGGGTATTTGTAGCGAAAGCATTTCATTCTTCCCTCGGCCAAATGGATCTTTTAAATCAATTGGCCTACTAACCATTGCAATTAAATCACTAGTTTCAACATCAAGTAAAACAAGACCACCATTAGTTATTCCATGTTGGTCAACTATCTTTTCAGCAGCAATTTGAATATCCTTATTTAACGACGTTTGTACAGTAATTGGATAAAATGGATTAGCAGGTGCTACATATTTAACGTTCATGCCAAATAAAGGCCCTCCTCTACCATCTACGTGGTATAAAAGTTTGGAAGGGCCTTCTGTTATTACAAATGGATCAAAGGCCTTCTGTAGGCCTGTTTTGCCTATTTCCGTATTCCTTGCTAATAATCCGCTTGTTACTTTTTCTTTATAGAGCCTTACAATTTCATTTGGATCTTCACCAATAACTCCAATTAACGGCTGAGCAACATGATCTGTTATTGTAAAGTGCTTATATTGAACATAAACACCAGGTATTTGCAAAGCATTAATTTGCTCCATTTGCTTTTCCGTTAATGGGATCGGTCCATCATTTCTTAAAGCAAACGGGGTCTTTTCTTCTGCTAATTGGTTAAGTATGATTTCCTTGTCTATTCCAATAATGGCTGCTATTTTATCGACTGGCCAATTGAGTTGTTTTAAAAATGGAAATAAAATTAATACAGGGTATTGTTCATGTGTAAGTTTCTTATTGTTCCGGTCAACAAATCGCCCTCTCCCATAATCTAATAGATAAGATTGTGTTCGTTGATTGACACTTTCCTCAATTAGATTAATATGGCGACCTTCAAAGTTCTTAGTAGCAATTAGTTGAATGTATGCTAATCTTGCAATTGCTGTTAAAAATAAAAGAATGAAAACAGTAACGAAGAGAAATGCCCTTTTCTTTATTTGCAAGAAAATCACCTCATTTTCCATTTTCACCTTTTCCTGTTAGTTTTAATCAAAATACCGGCTTAGCTAAAAGCGATAAAAATGAAAAAAGAGCAGAATCATCTGCTCTTTGAATTATTTTACTTCTACAATTTTAACTTTAATTTCTCCACCTGGAGTTTGAACTGTTACTTCTTGATTAATCCCTTTACCAAGAAGGCTTTTTCCCATCGGAGAATCATTTGAGATTTTTCCTTCAAATGGATCAGCTTCTGCACTACCAACGATTGTATACGTTTCTTTATCTCCGTCTGGAAGTTCAACAAAAGTAACTGATTTTCCAATTGATACGACATCTGGGTTAGATTTGTCGTCTTCAATAATTACAGCGTTACGAATCATTTTTTCCAACTGTTGAATACGAGACTCAACGAATGCTTGCTCTTCTTTTGCTGAATCATACTCAGAGTTTTCCGAAAGATCTCCAAAGCTTCTCGCGATCTTAATTCGTTCAACTACTTCTTTACGTTTTTCTGTTTTTAGTACCTCTAGTTCATCTTGAAGCTTTTGCTTTCCTGCCTCGGTCATATAATGCTGTTTTTCTTCAGCCATTGTAGTCACTCCTTGTCAATTAATCGAACCATAAATATGTAAGATGGAAAAATGAAGAAATATTATTACTTATATAATGCTATTATAATATGGCTTTATGTTCAAGAATAGTTTTAATTTTCGTAACCATTAAATCAATTGCCACTCTATTTTGTCCACCTTCAGGTATAATTATGTCGGCATAGCGTTTTGTAGGCTCTATAAATTGCAAGTGCATTGGCCTTACGACTGAAGTATATTGATCAATTACTGATTCAATTGTTCTACCTCGTTCACTAATATCACGAACCATACGGCGAATAATTCTAATGTCGGCATCGGTATCGACGAAAAGTTTAATGTCCATTAAGTTACGTAGACGCTCGTCCTCTAAAACTAAAATACCCTCTAAAATAATAACATCTTTCGGCTCTAAATGATTTACTTCGGAAGAACGAGTGTGAGCTGCATAATCATAAACAGGTTTGTCAATTGATTCATAATTTAATAAAGATTCGATATGTTGGATTAATAAATCGTTATCGAATGCTAACGGATGATCATAATTCGTTTTTAATCTTTCTTCCATTGGTATATCTGATTGGTCTTTATAATATGCATCTTGTTCAATCATAAGGATTGATTGATTTGCAAATTCGTTATAAATTTCTTTTGCAACAGTTGTTTTCCCTGAACCGGTACCTCCGGCTACTCCAATAACTATAGGTTTATTCCCCATTTTGTTACTCCTTCCTCAAAACGGTGACATATTTTTCTAGGATGTACGTAAAGAAGTATGTTCATGCAGTCATTTTCTATTTTTTTAAGCTAATCGCAATTCCATCTCCGATAGGTAATATCATCGTATCAAATTGTGGGTCGTTCATAATTTCTTCGTTATAAGCATCAATTTTTTTCACCATGTTTTTATGGCGTTTCTCAGCATCTTCAATGGAAGCAACTAACCCACGAAATAATACATTATCTGAAATAATCATTCCGTTTTCGTTTAAACATTGTTGTGACGTAGTAAAAAACTTTTGATATTGCCCTTTGGCAGCATCTATAAATATTGCATCAAAAGAATATTTTTCTTTTACATCTTCTAAAACATCAAGTGCATCGCCAAAAATGACTTGGATCCTCTCTTCAAGGTCCGCTTTTTTTATAAAAGAAACAGCGTCTGAATAGCGTTTTTCATCTCTTTCAATCGTCACAATTGTAACTTGTGGAAGCGTTAGTGCCATGCGTATGGCTGAATAACCAATTGCTGCTCCGATTTCTAAGATTGTTTTAGGCTGCTTTAGACGTAAGAATTGTAATAATGCTTCCATACCAACGATGTCCATGATAGGTACATTATTTTCTTTTGCATAGTGCTCCATTTCTTCTAACAAACCAGTGCGATCTTGCACTAAGTTTTCTAAGTATTTTTCTATTTTTGGATGAACGATCACGTTAGACACGCTCCTTTAACCCGATATATTTTACCATAAAGAAATAGGGAAAGCGAGTACATATCGCCTTCCCACAATCATTTATTATTCTTCATTATCTAATTCGTGCCACTCATGTTCATATGTTTCTTTTACTTTTAAGTGCTCAGCATACGTTTCACTATAAAGAACTTCTCCGTTTGGACGGGCATAGAAGAATAAGTCTTCCATATCGAATGGATTAATTGCAGCATCAATTGCTGTAATACTTGGGTTAGCAATTGGGCCTACTGGTATTCCTGGATATTTGTACGTATTATACGGCGAATCAATTAACGTATCTTCAAAAGTTGGAATCGTCCCAATACTATCGTCAACATACATAATTGTTACGTCCGATTGTAATGCCATTCCAATTTTAATTCGATTATGGAATACACTTGAAACTTTATATCGATCATCTTCTAGACGAGACTCTCTTTCAATAATAGACGCTAAAGTTAAAACATCATGGAAAGATAAGCCTTTCTCTTCTAAGGTTGGTTTATACATTGCATAAATTTGATCTGTTTTCACTAACATTTTTTCAATAATATCTTCAATAGTAGGATTCTCTACATAAAAATCATAAGTTAAGGGGTGTAAATATCCTTCTAACGGCGAGATAATATTTGGATGTAAAATACCATCATCTAGCACTTCATATTTTTCAATTAAAGATAAGAGATATTCCGCATCATGTAGCTTCTCTAAAATTTCTTCTTCGGTATAATCCGTTTTTGAGGCTACATCTTTAGCGAATTTAGGAATTGAAAGACCTTCTGGTATCGTTAAACGGAACTTAACTTCTCGAATGACTTTCCCAGTTTTCAATATATCAATTATTTCTTGTAAATTCATGGATTGTGATAATGCATATTCACCAGCCTGAAATCCAGACTCATTCTTAAATTTAACATAAAATTTAAAAATTCTAGCATCTTTTATTAATTCATTTTCTTCTAAAATTCTTGCAATTGCAGTAGATGATGATCCAATTGGAATAGAAACTGCTATAGTAGATTCACTTTCTGGATTAAGCGGTTCTAATGATCCTTTTATATAAGAGTATGCACCATAAACTACACCTACCGATGTAAAAGTGAATATTAGTAAAAATATCATAACTACACGACGGACTATTTTAGCTTCATGATTGCGCTCTATAATAACTTGTTGTTCACTATTTGGATTAGGTGTAACCATAAGATTCTCCCCTTTCAACTTTTCTATTATACTATAGGAAAGGGAGATATACATACTATTTTCATAGATTATCTTGCATTAATTATTGGTAATGATTCTTTTAAAGCTGGATGTTTTATTATTGTGAAATAAAAAAAAGAGGTTGAGAAAAAATTCTCAACCTCTTTTTATTCACAAATTACATCTCTTCATCTGCAACAGTGTTTAGCATTTCTTCAACAATTTCCCACTCTTCATCTGTTTCGATATCAGTTAGGATAAATTCTTCGCCTTGCTCTTCATAGCGGAAAGCCACAACATCAACTAAATCAACATCGTTGTCAGCGTCGTCTTCTGCATCTTCATCTTTCACTTCTTCAAGAACAATATAAGTTCTTCCTGTATCATCTACGTCGAACTTAAAAAGTTCTCTAAATGTTGTTTCGTTGTCGTTTTCATCTGGTAATGTAATATAAATACGATCTAATTCTTCAGTCATTATGACACCTCATTTTTTTATATGCTATCTAAGTAATTTTGCAAAATAACTACAGCAGCCATTTTATCAATGACTTTCTTGCGCTTCTTTCTACTTACATCTGCTGAAATAAGCATTTTTTCTGCTGACACAGTTGATAAACGCTCATCCCACAGTTGAACAGGTAATTGGTACTTGGTCTTAATCTTTTCGGCAAATTCCTTACAAGCCTCACCGCGTTCCCCAATTGTCCCATTCATGTTTTTTGGAAGTCCAACAATTATTTTCTCAACGTTGTACTGCTCAATGATTTCTCTTAGCCTGGCATAACTTTTTTTTGTCGGTTGGTCTTGAAATTTAATTGTTTCAATCCCTTGTGCTGTCCAGCCCATTTCATCACTAATAGCTACTCCAATTGTCTTCGTTCCAACATCTAAACCTAAAATTCTCATACTAGTCCTCTTTATGCTTCTCTATATAGGATTTCACCAATTCCTCAATTAATTCATCACGTTCGATTTTTCTAATTAACGTTCGCGCATCATTGTGACGAGGAATGTATGCTGGGTCACCTGATAACAAATAGCCAACAATTTGGTTAATTGGATTATAGCCTTTTTCCTGTAGTGCATCATGGACAGACAATAAAACTTCTTTCCCGCTTGTTTGTTGTTCATCATGAATGTTAAATTTCATTGTTTTATCACTGAAATTCATATTTTCACCTCGCAATTTGCTGACGTACCTATATATTCCTCTATTGTACACTATTTCCCTGCAAAGATAAAAATTAAACGTTTTTTACATATTCAATGACATAATTTAAAGCGTCATTTACTTGTTCTGGATTTTTCCCACCAGCTTGTGCCATGTCAGGGCGACCGCCACCTCCACCGCCGCAACGGGTAGCAACTTCTTTCACAATATTACCTGCGTGATATCCTTCTTTTGTTAAGTCACTTGAAACGCCTGAGACGATATTAACTTTCGCACCATTCACTGCAGCTAAAACAACTACTGCCGGAGCTAGTTTTTGTTTCAATTCATCAACCATTGTTCTTATAGAGTTCATATCACTTGCATCAACTTGTTTTGCAAGAACAGAAACTCCATTTATTGTTTGCACTTCATTGATTAATTGACCTGCTTCAGCATTGCTTAATTTAGCATGCAAGGATTCATTTTCTCGTTGTATTTGCTTCATTTGTTGTTGCAATGCTTCAATTTTTGAAGGTACTTCTTTCATATTTGTTTTTAAGTGGCTAGCAGCTTCTTTTAAAAGCGTAATTTGTCCATTCATTTCTTCATATGCATTTCTTCCAGTTACTGCTTCGATTCGGCGTGTTCCTGCTCCAATTCCAGATTCAGAAACTATTTTGAATAAGCCAATTTCCGAAGTGTTTGAAACGTGACAGCCTCCACAAAGCTCTAAGCTATAATCAGCTACTTGGACAACGCGAACTTCTTCGCCATACTTTTCACCGAATAAAGCCATCGCTCCCATTGCTTTTGCTTCTTGCAATGATTTGTTAGCTATTTCAACAGTGATATTCGCCCAAATTTTTTCATTTACGATTTGCTCGATTTTTTCCATCTCTTCAGCTGTAACTTGACCAAAGTGTGAAAAGTCGAATCGTAAACGATCAGGGGATACTAACGAACCTGCTTGATTAACATGTGTCCCTAGAACATCTTTTAATGCTTGGTGCAGTAAATGTGTAGCTGTATGATTTTTCACGATGTCGTTACGCTTTTCTTTATTAATTTCCGCTGTAACAGCATCATCTTTTAACAGCTTACCCTCGATAACTTTTACAGAGTGCAAATGTTGACCATTTGGAGCCTTTTTCACACTGACAACTTGTGCTTTAAAGCCTTCCCCTTCAATTGTTCCTTGGTCAGCTACTTGCCCACCACTCTCAGCATAAAAAGGTGTTTCACTTAAAATAATTTGTCCTTCTTCCCCAGCATTTACTACATCAACATATTCATTGTTTTGTAAAAGGGCAACAACTTTCGTTTTTAGAGAAGCTGTCTCGTATCCAACGAAGCTACTTTCAACATGTACATCACCAAGAACACCGCTTTGTACTTGCATCGAGTCAACATCTTGACGTGCTGAGCGTGCGCGTTCCCTTTGGCTTTCCATTTCTGCTTCAAAGCCAGCACGGTCAACTGACAAGCCTGCTTCTTCAGCATATTCCTCTGTTAACTCATATGGGAAACCATACGTATCATAAAGGCGGAATGCATCTTTCCCAGAAATTGTTTTCGAGCCGTCTTCTAGTGCTTTCTTTTTTAATTCAGCAAAGATTGCTTCCCCATCATTTAATGTTTCATGGAAACGTTCTTCTTCTGTTTTAACAACCTTTTGAATAAATTCTTGTTTTTCTTTCACTTCAGGATAGAACGCTACCATAATATCTCCTACTAAAGGAACTAGTTCATACATAAACGGACGTTCAATTCCTAGTTGCTTTGCAAAGCGAACTGCACGGCGTAATAAACGACGTAATACATAGCCACGGCCTTCATTTGAAGGAAGAGCACCATCACCAACTGCAAACGTAACTGTACGGATATGGTCTGCGATTACTTTAAACGGCATTGTGTTGTCAGAGTGCATCTCATAAGTAACACCAGAAAGCTTTTCTACCTGTTTAATAATTGGCATGAAAAGGTCTGTTTCAAAGTTTGTTGGCGCATCTTGAATGACACACGCCATTCGCTCAAGACCCATCCCAGTATCAATATTCTTTTTCGGAAGTGGTGTATAGCTACCATCTGGATTATGGTTAAATTGTGAAAACACTAGGTTCCAAATTTCTAAATAGCGCTCATTTTCGCCACCAGGGAAAAGCTCAGGGTCGTTCGGGTCATTTCCAAAAGCTTCACCTCGATCATAGAAAATTTCCGTGTTCGGTCCACTAGGACCTTCTCCAATATCCCAGAAGTTTTCTTCTAAACGAATAATGCGCTCTTTCGGTAAACCAACTTTAGTATTCCATAATTCAAATGCTTCATCATCTTCAGGGTGAATCGTCACAGATAGCTTTTCTGGATCAAAGCCAATCCATTTTTCATCCGTTAGAAATTCCCAAGCCCATATAATTGATTCTTCTTTAAAATAATCACCAATCGAAAAGTTCCCTAACATTTCGAAAAACGTATGGTGACGTGCAGTTTTTCCAACATTTTCAATATCATTAGTTCGAATAGATTTTTGTGCATTACAGATTCTAGGGTTTTCAGGAACAACTCGTCCATCAAAATATTTCTTTAATGTTGCTACTCCACTATTAATCCATAATAATGTTGGATCCTCGAAAGGAACTAATGAAGCTGAAGGCTCAACCGAGTGGCCTTTTTCTTTAAAAAAGTCTAAAAACATCTGTCTAATTTGAGCAGAAGTTAAGTTTTTCATACCTTTTTCCTCCTTCAATTATGTAAAAAAAAATAAAAAAACTCCCATCCCTAAAAGCAGGGACGAGAGATAACTCACGCGGTACCACCCTGATTACAAACAACAATCGTTTGTTCATCACTTAAGTAACATGTAACGGTGTTTAGCCGGCAGGGTTTTTCCTGCATTCAGGATTAGCTTTCTGTTAACCTTCATTTAGAATTTCTTTCAGCCTAGGAAATTCCTCTCTAATGTGCTATTTAGCACGAAAATGGGCTTTAACATACTGGGTCCTTCATCAATTTCCACAATAATTTAGTTCATATGCCGATATTATAGACAAAGCAAATCACATTTGTCAATGTTTCTGATAATGAGCGAAAGTGTGGAGTACGATAACTTTTGCAACTGCAAGAAATGGAACGGCTAAAATTAAGCCAATAATTCCTGCAATTTCACCACCTAATAATAAAGCAAAGATAATTAAAATAGGATGCATGTGTAAGCTTTTTCCGACTATTAATGGAGAAAGTAAATTACCTTCTACAAATTGCAAGCCAAAAATAATTACGATAACAATTATTACAGACTTTATTGAAACGGTGAAGGCAATAATAACTGCTGGAATAGCTCCTAAAATAGGTCCAAAGTAAGGAATAATATTTGTAAGTCCGATAATTATTCCTAGTAGTACTGGGTAGGAAATGCCAGCAAGCCATAATGAGATTGTTGCTAAAATACCAATGAGTAAACAAACTATTAATTGACCCCTAATGTAACTACCGAGAGAATGGTTAATGTCACGCAATAATCTTTTTAAACTTCTCCGATATTTCCGAGGTGAAAAATACCAAAACACCTTTTCTACTAACGGATAGTCTTTTAGTAAATAAAATACTACGAATGGGATGATTGCAATAATAATTAAAGAATTAAATATTCCCTTCACACTATTGATGACCGTATTGATGACTGTATCTAAATAAGCTTCTGTCCCTTGTAGACGTACATGAATTCTTTCATGGAGTGCATCTGGTAGTTGGTCAGTTGAATGATTAATATTTGTAATAAAAGAACGATACGTTTCAACAAAAGTTGGTATATTGTCATTCAAATCTTTTAATTGTCCTGTTACATACGGTATACCTTTAAATAATGCATAGCCTGTTCCACCAAAAAATATGCTGTAAATTATTATGATAGATAGTGGTCTAGGCAGACCGTGCTTCCGCAACTTTTCAACTATTGGGTGAAGTAAATATGTAATTAACGCTGCAATGAAGAAAGGTGTTAGCACTGTGACTGCGATAGAAAGTACAGGTTTCCAAAGTGGTGCTAACTTTAAAAAAACGTAAATGCAAATTAAAAGTAAGAGTACGTTTGTTATTTTTAATAAATGGTTTATTAACCGTTCTCTCGTCATTTACGCATAACCCCCCCACTTTCCTTTTCTATGTAAAAAGAAGCCCGCTTTTCAGCGGGCTTTACTATTAAAACATTCCGCGCATCATTTTTTTACGCAGTTTTTTCATCGTTCTTGTCTTCATCATATTCCCACGGCCTTTTGCCATGTTTGACGCTACTGCTCCTAATCCGAATGCTATTAAAGAAGTCATTGATTTTCTCATGATGTTCACCACCTATGATGTTACATTTCGAATGTCATATCTTCCTCTTCAAATAAATCATCAAGTGAACTTAATGAGCCGTCTTCTTCGACTTGGTGTAAAGAAAACTTATTTTCATTCACTGATAATTCAATAAAACATCCCCAACAATAATATTGGTTAACTCCTATTTTCCCTAGATCTTTACTATTACAATTCGGGCACAACATCGAAAGGGCCTCCTCTAAGCTATTTCATGTGGACGAATAAAACATCCTTGCCATAGACGAGCGGTTTATCAGTTTTGACTACCTTTCGTCCTTCTTTCAAATCTGCAAAAAATCCTTCCGTCACTTCATACCCTAGAATTGTGCCCAACTCTTCATTAAAATATACATCTTCAATTAGCCCAAGTTTTTCACCTTCGGCTGATAATAAAGGTTTCCCATATATCCCGCGATGAGGGTGCATGAAAGAGTGTGCTTTTTTATTATGACATTGCAAGCAGTCTTCACTTTCTATCATTACACCATCATTTCCAAAAGCCTGTACAAGATCGATTGGAACCATCGCTTGTTTTGAAAACCAGCCTTTTCGATTAATGACTAACCCTTTAATTGTGCCCTCATTATTTAAGCAAAGATCTTTTACAGAACCAATTGCTTTTCCATCATTTAATTGAAAAACAGGTATCTCTTTTAAAAGTGAAAATGTTCGCAAAGACTTATCCCCACCTTCCCGAACATTTATAGTTTCTGCTATTTTTCAATTATGATGTTGGACTAATTTTTCCAATCTGCTCTTGAATATTTTGAGCAAGCATCGTTTGTCGTTTCCCTTTGTTATTATCGCTTACTGCTTTGGCAAAAGCGTGACGTTCACCACAAAGAATTAAAAAATCCTTACTTCTCGTTATTGCTGTATACAATAAATTGCGTTGGAGCATCCGGTGGTAACCAGAGATCATTGGTAAAATAACAATCGGAAATTCGCTCCCTTGAGATTTATGGATGGAACAACAATAGGCGAGCATGATTTGTTGTAATTCTTTTCGTGGATAGACAACTTCTTTTCCATCATAATCAACGACAACTTGGTCTTCTTTTTCTGTATTTTCTTTTGCAAAAAATATTGAAGTGATTTCACCAATATCCCCATTAAACACTTGCTGTTCAGGGTTGTTTACAAGTTGTAGTACTTTATCTCCAGTACGAAATACTCTTGTTCCCGCTTTTAATTCACGCCTTTTTTCTGCTGGTGGATTAAAAAGTGCTTGCAATCGTTCATTTAAATAATCAATTCCTGCATCACCGCGATAGATAGGAGCTAATATTTGGATATCTCTTGCTGAGTATCCTTTATTAATGGCATTTAAACACACTTTCTCGATAACATCTATCACTTGGTGTTGTCCACATGGAAAAAAGCTGCGATCTTTTTTCTGTGATTCAAGCGAGGTTATCGCACCGTCTTTAATTTCATGAGCCAGTTCAATTATTGAACTCCCCTCTTCTTGACGATAGATGTCCTTTAACGTAACAGTTGGCAATACTTTTGAACGAAGTAAATCTGCCAAAACTTGCCCTGGACCTACCGAAGGAAGTTGATCTTCATCACCTACTAAAACAACTTGAATGTCATCCGGCAATGATTTAAAAAGATGATTCGCTAGTGGTAGATCGACCATCGAAACTTCATCAACAATTAGTAATTTACCTTCAATCTTATTTTGCTCATCCTTCTCAAACTGATCACCCTTCCAACCTAACAAACGATGAATGGTAACAGCAGGTATTCCTGTCGATTCATTCATTCGTTTAGCTGCTCTTCCAGTAGGTGCAACGAGTACTATTGGAAAAGGCTCTCCTTTTTTGTAATCGGCAATGTCTAAGGAAACACCATGAAGTTCAGAATAAAGCTCGATAATTCCTTTTATAACCGTAGTTTTACCAGTACCAGGCCCACCCGTTAATAGGAGAAATGGTGACTGCAATGCTTGCTGTATGGCTTCCACTTGCGATTTTGCATATTGCACATTAATCCGCTCTTCTAATTCACCAAGTGCTTTATAAAAATCATCCTTCGCAAAATGGTGAAATAAATCATTATTGCTAGCTAATTCAACAATTTTATCTGTCAGTTGCGTTTCTGCATAGTAAAGGCTAGGTAAATAAACTTTATCTTTAGCAACAATTAGCTTTTTTTCTTCTCCTAAAGCTATTATCTCCCGGGCAATATCACTTTCTTCAATTTTATTTACTTGTGCTGAGAGAAGTTGCCGAGCAGCAATGATTTGTTGTTCTAACGTTATGTAAACATGCCCTTGTTGTTTTGAAGCTTCTTGTACAATAAATAAGCACCCTGCTTGAATTCGTTGTGGGTGATGTGGGGGAATTCCCATATTTTTCGCGATGTCATCGGCACGTTTAAAGCCAATCCCTTCAATATCATGAATTAGCGCATACGGGTTAGTATTAATAATATCGAGCGCTTCCATTTTGTACTTTTGGAAAATTTTCATTGCAATACTCGGTCCAATGCCATAAGGCGTTAAGACTTCCATGATTTGTTCGAAACCTTGATGTTCGTGAAGTTTTTCCACGAACTCTTTTGCTTTTTGTTCCGACAAACGAGGAATTTCTTCCAGCAAACTAGGTGTAGCCATAATTTTTTGAATTGCGTTTGTTCCAAATTTTTCAACAATCATTTCTGCTGTTTTTTTACCAACACCAGAAAACAAATCACTAGATAAATATTGCACGATTCCTTCTTTCGTATCTGGTAATTCTTTCTTTGCATCCGTTACTTGATATTGCACTCCGTATTTTTCATGATTATTAATGGCACCATAAAAAATATAAAGGTCCGTTTCAGTTAAAATTGGAAACGAACCTGTTACGACTATTTCTTTTTCTGAAATACCTTCGTTCGTTTCCTTTATGTTTATTTTGGCGATTGTAAATAAATTTTCTTCATTGTGATAAATAAGCGCACGAAGTGTCCCTTTAATAAAGCTTCTTTCATTCTCATTGTTATGCTCCACCATTTTGAACACTCCATCCCCATTTTTAATGTTGTTTGTTCTTCATTTCCTCTACCATCTTTTTACCATTACCAGCAAGCAAATGGTCTGGTTGAATATCAATTGCTTTTTCAAAAGAAGCTAATGCCATTTCTAGATCATCTTTGAATGCATAAGCAACTCCTAAGTTATAATAGGCATCAGCATGGTTTTCCTCAATTTGTACTACTTTTTGAAATACTGGAATTGCTTCGTCAACTTGCTCTAAATGTGCCAGGCACATTGCATACTGAAAACGAGCTTCATTGTCATCTTCATTTAACTCTAGCGCATGTTGAAAATTCGGAAGGGCATGTCTAACATTGTCATCTTGCAAATTTGCCATCCCTAACATGAAGTAAATATCTGCTTCCTTTAAATCATTTTCGATCGCTTTTTTATAAGCGACAATCGCTTCTTTAAATTTGTTAAGATTGTATAATGTATTACCTAAGCCGAAGTATGCTGTTGCTGCTTTTTCATCAAGGCCAATAGCTTTGTGATAAAAGTTAACTGCTTTGTCTAACTCGCCTACTGCGCTTAATAAGTTCCCAAAATTAATGTATGGAATTGGATCTTCTTTATTTTCTTCAATTGCTGAATTAAAGGCATTTGCCGCTTCCTCATACTTTCCCTCTTGCATATATTGAATTCCTAAATGATTATAATCTGTCATCATTACTCGCTCCTCGTTGCGTTTTTTTTAGTATACCATCTCTGTAAAACTTTGCGTAAAAAAGAAAAATCAACTCACATGAGTCGATTTCTCTTCACTTTTTTATTATAAATACGTTAATTCCTTACCATCTTTATAAGCTTTATCAATTGTCGCCCCACCAAGGCATTCGTCTCCATTATAAAAAACGACAGCTTGACCTGGTGCAATTGCTCTTACTTTTTCTGCAAAGATTACTTCTACATTATTTTCATCGAGCGGATTAACTGTAACTTCTGTATCAGCTTGACGGTAGCGGAACTTAGCAGTACAAGTAAATGATTCTGTAGGACCCTTATCACTGACCCAGCTTACATGTGTTGCTGTCAATTTTTCGGAATATAACTTTTCATTATGAAAGCCTTGTACAACATATAAAACATTTCTTTGTAAGTCTTTTCCAGCAACAAACCAAGGTTCACCTGACCCGCCGATTCCAAGTCCATGACGTTGTCCAATTGTATAATACATGAGACCATCGTGCTTGCCCATTACTTTTCCGTCAAATGTTTGCATTTCACCTTTTTGCGCAGGTAAATAACTGCTTAAAAATTCCTTGAAATTACGTTCACCGATAAAGCATATACCAGTACTGTCTTTCTTTTTAGCCGTAGCCAATCCTGCTTCATCTGCAATTTTTCTAACTTCTGGTTTCGGAATTTCTCCTAAAGGAAACATTGTTTTGGAAAGTTGCTCTTGTCCTAATTGGTTTAAAAAGTACGTTTGATCTTTATTTTCATCAACGCCACGTAACATTTTATACTCGCCATCTTCAAACACTACACGAGCATAGTGCCCTGTTGCCACATAATCGGCACCTAATGTTAAGGCATGGTCTAAAAATGCTTTAAACTTAATTTCTTTATTACACATAACATCAGGATTTGGCGTTCTACCAGCTTTATATTCATCTAAAAAGTAGGTGAATACTTTTTCCCAATATTGCTTTTCAAAGTTAACAGCAAAATATGGTATCCCAATTTGATCACAAACTTTTCTAACATCTTCGTAATCAAGGTCTGCTGTACATACTCCATTTTCATCTGTGTCATCCCAGTTTTTCATAAAAATTCCTACCACATCATACCCTTGTTGCTTTAACAAATATGCTGTTACTGAGGAATCTACGCCACCAGACATCCCAACAATGACACGGGTTTGCTCAGGCGATTTAGTTTTAGGTTTAGTCATGCAAACCCCTCCATTCTTTTATTTTTATACTGCTGTAATTCGCTTAACAATTTGCGCTACTTTCGTTGCAACTGTTGCTATTTGTTTTTCTGTATTTCCTAATCCAAAGCTAAAACGAATCGCTGCCATTACTCGCTCATCATTTTCCCCATACATTGCTGTTAATACATGCGAAGGTTTTAAAGCACCAGCAGTACATGCTGATCCACTTGAAGCTGCAATTCCAGCTAAATCAAAATTCATTAATAAAGATTCTGCTGTTGTGCCTGGGAAGCTAACATTAATGATATTTGGTAATGAATACTCTTGATGACCATTAATATGATATTCTATTTCCTCACGATCAAAAATAGCAATCATCATATCACGATATTGTTTATATGTTCTTACTTTTTCTTCTTTATTCTCACTTATTAGCTTTACAGCTTCTTTGAGCCCGGCAATAGCAGGGACATCTTCAGTTCCTGCCCGACGCTTTCTTTCTTGTTCGCCACCAAAAAAATGTGGCGTAAAAGAGACGCGAGGACGACTATATAAAAATCCAATTCCTTTTGGTCCATTAATTTTGTGACCAGAAATTGATAATAAATCGACTTGTAAGTCTTCCACATCTATAGCAATCATGCCATATGCTTGAACAGCATCTGTGTGAAAAAGAATATCGTGCTCTTTTAATAGTTGTCCAATTTCTTTGATAGGTTGCACTGTACCAACTTCATTGTTTGCATACATGATTGATACTAAGATAGTTTCATCTGTTAGTGCATGTTCAAGGTCTGTCACCGAAACTCTGCCTGTTTCATCCACTGGCAAGTACGTGACAGAAAACCCGAGGCTTTCTAAGTGTTTACAACTATTTAAAACAGCATGATGTTCAATTTCAGTTGTTACAATATGCTTACCTTTATGACTGTTGGATTTAGCGGCACCAATGATCGCTAGATTGTCACCTTCTGTACCACCACTTGTAAAAGTAATGTCATGTGGGTGTGCATTAATACTTTTAGCTATATAGCTTCTTGCTTCATCAACAACTCTTCTCGTTTCTCTGCCGAAATGATGGATACTTGAGGGATTTCCAAAAGCTTGATTCATATATGGTATCATCTTTTCAATAACTAATGGATGTGTCGGAGAAGTTGCTGCATGATCTACATAAATTCTTTCCATTTCCATGTTCACCTCTTGTTTAGTTTAAATATAGAACATGTATGGTTCTTGTTCACCATCATTTGTATCATTTGCTAAATCCTCTAAAGTAGTATTATCTAATACATCCTTAACTGCATCACGAATACGTAGCCAAAGCTTTCTTTTCGCCGGCTCTTCATCATCCATCACTTCGACAGGACTAATTGGACCTTCTAATACACGGATAATGTCACCAGCAGTAATTTCATTTGATGGTTTGGCTAAAATATACCCACCATATGCTCCTCGTATACTTTTCACTAATCTTGCATTTCGAAGTGGTGCTACTAACTGCTCTAAATAATGTTCTGATAAATCATTTTCTTGTGCGATTACTTTAAGTGGAGTCGGACTATCTGTATTTTTCTTAGCTAAAGCAATCATTATCGTTAATCCGTATCTTCCTTTAGTTGAGATTTTCATTTACTTCACCTCTTTTTACTATGAAATTTACGAGTTGTTTACTTTGTCGTAAAGATATTTCTACAATTGGACCTAAGCTTAATGCAATTAACACTGTGCCAAAGCCAACAGGACCGTCTAATAACCAACCGAGAATTAGCACAGTGATTTCCATCCCACCACGAACAATTGACACGGACCAATTTGTTTTTTCACAAATGGCTAACATCAAACTATCACGTGGTCCAGCTCCAACATTTGCAGCTATGTACAGTCCAATTCCATAAGCTAAAATGATGATTCCTGTTAAAAACACAATGACTTGCGATACAATATGAGTAGGTGCTGGTAATAAAAAATAAAAGAAATCAATAAAGAGACCAATTAAAACCATATTTGCAACTGTTCCAAGTTGCGGTAACTTTCTATTTAAGAGATAACTAATCCCAAGTACCACAAAACCAGCAATAATGGACCAAGTACCGATTGTTAAACCTAACTGTTTAAATAAGCCATAGTGAAACACATCCCATGGTCCAATTCCTAATCGTTTTGCTTTGATCGTTAATGTAACGCCTAATGCTAATGTCATTAAGCCAATAATAAATATAGACCATCTAATGATTAATTCTGTTTTATTTTTCAAAGTTCACATCTCCATAAAAAAAGTGAAAGGGTAGAGTCCTTTCAAGCTGAAAAGTCGTTTCAGTCTTTGCTATTATAGCATGATAATACTAATCATGCATTCATACAGTCTCGTTCAGAAAGGAAGCTTACAATGGATTTATTCGACGTTGTTAATAATGAAAACAAGGAAAAAAGAGGTCCTTTAGCAAATCGCATGAGACCAAAGTCACTAGACGAATTTTACGGTCAAAAACATATAGTCGGTAAAGGCACATTGCTTCGCCGTGCAATTGAAGCAGACCAATTAACACCAATGATATTTTTCGGCCCTCCAGGAACAGGGAAAACGACGTTAGCAAAAATCATCGCTCGCTCAACTGATGCAATTTATGAACAATTAAACGCAGTTACTGCTGGAATGAGTGATATTCGCGGCATTATGGAACGTGCCAAAGAACGCGCGAAATTTGAAGAGAAACGAACGATCTTATTTATTGATGAAATTCATCGTTTTAATAAAGCACAACAAGATGCACTATTACCTTTTGTTGAAGATGGAACCGTAGTGTTAATTGGAGCGACAACTGAAAGTCCTATGTTTGAAATAAATCGAGCACTTTTATCTAGGTCAAGATTATTTCAGTTTCAGCATTTAGATGATAATGATATTGAAGAAGTCTTACAACGAGCATTAACAGATAAAGTAAGAGGATTTGGCAAGCAAAGCATTTCTATTGAAAACGAGGCCATGAAACATTTAGTCAATATCTCGAACGGAGACGCCAGGACAGCTCTAAATGCTTTAGAGTTAGCAGTAATATCAACAGAGAAAGATGAAAACAATGTCATAAATATTACTCTAGCAATTGCGGAAGAGTCCATTCAAAAAAGAGTAATAAACTATGATAAAAATGGCGATAACCATTACGATACGGTTTCTGCGTTCATTAAAAGCATAAGAGGATCTGATCCAGATGCCGCCCTTTACTATTTAGCGAAAATGCTTTATGCAGGTGAAGATCCAACCTTTATTTGTCGAAGATTAATGGTTCATGCTGCAGAGGATGTCGGGATGGCTGACCCTAATGCTTTATTAATCGCCCAAGCTGCAACACATGCTGTTACATTCATTGGTATGCCTGAAGCTAGAATTCCTCTAGCAGAAGCAACTGTATATATAGCAACTGCGCCAAAAAGCAACGCCGTTTATGAAGGGATTAACAAAGCATTTAAAATTGTGGAAAATGAACGAATGGGTGAGATTCCGCTTCATTTAAGAGATACACATTATAAAGGTGCAAAAGAATTGAACAATGGTAAAGGATATAAATACCCTCATGATTATGAAAATGGTTTTGTAAAACAGCAATACTTACCAGACCATTTGCAACATAAATCCTTTTACACTCCTACGGAACGTGGCTTTGAAAAAAATATAAAGAAAAGATTACAATTCTTTAAAAATGAGCCAAATGAAAACAAATGATCAACGTATTTTATCTATTTTAATAAAAAACTAGTAAAAAAAGTAAAAGATACGTATATTCACCTCTCTATTTGGCAATGTTAATAGTAAAATTTCATGAAAATGGAGATGGTGAGAATACTATGAAAGTTAGACAAGATGCATGGTCCCATGAAGACGATCTACTATTAGCAGAAACTGTATTACGTCATATTCGAGACGGCGGCACACAACTCCAAGCATTTGAAGAAGTTGGCGATCATTTAAACCGCACTTCAGCTGCGTGTGGTTTCCGTTGGAATGCTGTCGTTCGCAGAAAATATGAGCAAGCTATTTCACTAGCAAAAAAGCAAAGAAAAGAACGAAAGCGTGCGCTAGCTAAGCAGCAAGCAGCTGCAAATGATAGAAAAACGTATCAAAATCCACAAAGCTTTTCAGCTTTTGAGTTTGGTGAAGAATACATCCCTTTATCTGAAAGAAAATCGCATACATCTGAACATAAGGAGGAACAACAATCTACTGTCGTTAATCAAACTAGCAATGAAAAGCAAGAAAGAGAGATGTCAGCCTACGGTTCTAATCGGACTGTGCAAACTGCCGCTAATATGAATGGTAGTACAACGGCGAATGAAATGTCACTAAAAGATGTCATTGCCTTTTTACAAAACTTAAACTACTCTAACTCATCTTCACAAAAGCTACAGTTAGAGAATGAAAGATTAAAGCAAGACTTACAATCTCTACTTGACGAAAACGAGAATTTAAAGAGAAAAGTAAAACGTTTAGAGCAAGACCAAGAAACAATTCAAGAAGATTATCAATCATTAATTAAAATTATGGATCGCGCACGACGAATGGTTGTCTTTTCTGACGATGAAAATGTGTCGTCTACTTCATTTAAAATGGATAAAAACGGGAATCTTGAAAAAATCGCAAAATAAAGAGGCTCGAACGAAAAGTTTATAAGAATAGAAAGAACCGAACACATTCAGATTTACGATCTGGATGGTTCGGTTCTCTTTTTCTTAAGAAAATATAATAAAATACTCCGTCAAAATCCTTCGCTTTCCACGGGCCCGGCCTCAGCCTCCTAAGAAAGAAAGCAAACTCTTCTTTCTTGCGGGGTCTTCGGACACGGGCTTTCCCGTAGGAGTCTCTGCTTTTTGACTTCGCCACATCTTCTATTTTCTCCAAATATAAAGTTCCTCTTTTGCAAGAACTTTAGTTTAGACCCATTCTCTTTTTCTATTTAAGTCGTCGGTGACTTCGGTAGTGGTACTAATTGATGCTGAACAGCATGAATTACAGCTTGTGAACGACTTTTTACACCTAATTTTTTAAAAATCTTACTAACATGAATTTTAACTGTTTTATCGCTTATAAATAAATTTTTGGCAATATCTTTATTGCTTAAACCGTTAACTAAACACATTAGTACTTCTTGTTCACGCTCAGTTAACTGTGAATCAGTGTCAGGAATTTTTTGTTGATGGAAATCTATTAATTTTTTGGTCATTTCTGGATGTAAAATAGACTCACCGTTTGCAACCATTTTAATTGCTTCTACTACTTGGTCAGAAGGTGTATCTTTTAATAAGTATCCATCTGCACCTTCCCTTAATGCTGCCATTAAAAATTCATCTTCATTGTGCATCGTTAACATCAATATTTTAACTTTAGGGTAGCGTTTTTTAATTTCAGATGCAGTAGTGATACCATTCATACCAGGCATATTAATATCTAAAATAATAATATCAGGGTTAAAGCTCGGCAGTAATTCTAGTGCTTTTTCACCACTTTCAGCTACTCCAACCACTTCCATGTCTTCTTCCATTTCGAAAATATTTGCAAGACCGTCTCTTAATACTGCATGATCATCAACTAACATAATTTTCATTATTCTTTTCCCCCTCGTCACCTATATCTTTTGGAACAATGCACTTAATTTCAGCACCCTGGTTTTTCTTACTATCTATTTGCAACGTCGCTCCACATCGCTCAGCTTGCTCATTCATACTAAGTATACCAAAATGTGGGTCATTACGTGCTTTTAACATGGCATCAAATAATGAAAAACCAATTCCATTATCTTTTACCTTTAAAAGAACAAAATCAGATTGATAGCTTAACAGTACACTGACTTCTGTTGCTTTCGCATGTTTTTTTATGTTTTGCAAGCTTTCTTTCGCAATATCAAATAACAACTTTTGATTTTTCGTACTTAATTCAAAAGGTGTACCCCGTTCTTCAAACTTAACGATAATTGAACTTTCTTTATTGAAGTCGGCGACCCTTTTTTCTAATGCTTGTTTTAACCCGATAGTTTCAGTAGGGTATGGTCGCAGAGCATAAATGGATTGTCTTACTTCTTTCAAGCTAATTCGCAATTTGCTAACACTATTAGAAATTAAATCATAAGCTGCTTGCGCGCTTGTTTCGAACTTACGTTGTGCTGTTTCTAGGTTCATAACTGCACCAGCAATAGATTGCGCTATACCATCATGTATATCCCGTGCAATACGATTTCTTTCTTCTAAAATCATATTTTTCTCTTGCTCTTCAATTAATTTTCTTGTTTTTAACGTAACTGCTAATTGGTTCACAACTGCCGATAGAAATTGAACATCTTCATTCGAGAAACTAAACGTTCTCGTTCTTCCGACTACTAACATACCGACAACCTTTGATTCAATTTTTAACGGTGCATAGACGATAGATTGTATATAACTCGGAAAGGCTTTCGCCAATGGGCCACCATTATGTTTTTTATTACTGTATACGATGGCTTGTGTTATCGGAATTATTTCTTCTTTAATTTTTTCAGAGAATGTAAAATCCTTTTCAAGCCCATCTTTTATTAAGATTTCCCATTTACCGTTTTGCTCGGCACATAGAAATGCTACATCCGTTTGTAAAAAAGAAAATAAGTTAGGTTTAATCTTATCTATCCAATCATTTGTCGCGAAAGAATCATTAATCTCTGATGTAATAGATACTAATGCATTTAAACGCTCTTTTTCTTGCTGTAGTCGAACAATGATTGAACTTAGCAAGGATAGTCCAAGAAGTGGTGAGAAGAAGAAAGCGTAAGATAAAACGTCAATGTCACCGCGGTCTTGATGTCCTAAAACGATCAGTAGTAAACAATATAAGTAAGATATAAGTGCAACAGATAAGGAAATTAAGAATTTTTGAACCCAATTGGTAAGTGATAACTTTTCAACACGAAATAATAAAACGAAATCTACAAATAGATTATTAATTACAGTATAAGAGATTAATAATACTGTTAAAAAAACAAATTGTTCTTCCAAAGCACTTCCAAACGTTAATTTATTAACTGATGTTAGTAACCCTGTTACTTGTATCGAAAGAATAAAGGATACGATTAATTGGGCTGGATTATATAGGACGACACGCAATGGTCTCCTTAATAACACATTGACTACGGTAAGGACAAGTCCATAAAAAACAATCGTCGTAGACAAGCCATAAATTAGATATAACGTAAAGAGGACTGGAAACCCAATGGATGTTGATACTTTGCCAATAGGCAAGCGAAAATACTCAATCACCCCTAAAAATATGACAAGACATACAAAAATAAAAATGTCTTCAGGTAAGATATATAGGTGTAAGTGGTACGCGTATGCTGTCCATCCCAATACTGTAAGAATGAATATGTATTTCCTTATAATACTTTCTCTTTTATGCATCAGCTTCACACCCTTTCTATTTATATTCGAAAGATATCTAGGTCTTTTGTCCGTAAAATAAACAATACTCTAAATAATTTATCTTTATTCTATTATATATAAAAACCCTCTCTTTTGGAGAGGGTTTTTCATTATCGACGATTTATTGTTATATCTTTCGTTATTTCCGTTACAACATGTCCAGCCATAATTAACCCGGAAACTGAAGGAACAAAAGCATTTGAAGATGGTGGTAGCTTTGCCTTTCTAATCGGAGTATTTTCATTTGTTACGATATCTTTTCTTACTTCTTCACGGATTTTAATTGGTTTTTCATCAGAGAAGACAACATTAATTCCTTTATGGATACCTTCTTTGCGAAGCCTTGTTCTTACTACTTTTGCTATCGGGTCATAGCTCGTTTTAGAGATGTCTGCAATTTTCAGACGCGTAGGATCCATTTTATTGGCCATCCCCATACTTGAGATTATTGGAATGTTTCTGCTTAAGCATTCTTTCATCAAGTGAATTTTGTAAGAAATCGTATCTGAAGCATCTATAACAAAATCTAAACCATGTGAGAAAAATTGCTCATATGTTTCTTCTGTATAAAACATTTTTAAGGCAATTACTTCACATTCTGGATTAATATCCGCAATACGTGCTTTCATTAAATCCGTTTTAGGCTGTCCAACCGTCGAAACTAATGCATGGATTTGGCGATTTACATTCGTTATATCAACATCATCTTTATCAACTAAAACAAGTCGTCCAACACCTGATCTTGCCAATGCTTCTGCAGCGAATGAACCAACACCACCAATACCTAAAACAGCTACAGTGCTATTTTTTAATAAATTTAATCCTTCTTTTCCAATTGCTAATTCATTTCTTGAAAATTGATGAAGCATATATGTACACCCTTCCGAAGTTATTGCTATAAAGCATTTTTATGTAGTTTGTCCATGATGAATATATCATAGCCAGCTTTTCTCATAAAGTCTTATTTATAGGAAAAATAAAAACCTTAAGGAATGTTACTTCCTTAAGGTATGAATTACATGTTCAAGTCCCAACTGTGCCGTCCCGCTTAAGTTTTGAACCTGCCCTCGCAGGTGGGTGCCCTATTCAACTTTTTGTCGCTCTTTATCAAAATGGATAAAGCATGCACGCCAAGCTGAAACCCGGTGCTCCCGTAAAAATGGTGTTGGCTCAAAACTTAAGCTGTTTAACTAACACCTTAGGACTTTTTAACTTAAATAAATCTTATCATATTGTTTTTTTAATTTCAACAAGGAAATTATTTCAATTTTCTTACAACTTTATTTCATTTTTAACATTTAGCCTTAAATGCAAGTCATCTAGCTGTTTTTCGCTAACTGGGCTAGGAGCATTTGTTAATAAATCACTAGCGCTTGCAGTTTTTGGAAATGCAATCGTATCACGTAAATTCGTTCTACCAGCTAATAGCATGACAATACGGTCTAAACCTAAAGCAATCCCACCATGTGGCGGCGTACCATATTCAAATGCTTCCATTAAGAAACCAAATTCCTCTTTAGCAGCTTCTTCCGTGAATCCAAGTGCTTTGAACATTTTTTCCTGGATAGTACGTTCAAATATACGTTGTGATCCTCCACCAAGCTCATAGCCATTTAACACTAAGTCATATGCTTGAGCACGTACATTTCCTGGATCAGAATCTAACATCTCTAAGTCTTCACGTTTTGGCATTGTAAACGGGTGATGTGCTGCGTAATAACGCCCATCTTCTTCATTAAATTCTAATAATGGGAAATCTACAACCCATAGGAAATTTAGTTTTGCTTGATCAATCAAGTTTAATTCGTTTCCAAGTTTTAAGCGTAGTGCTCCTAAACTATCGGCAACAACTTGAGGTTTATCGGCAACAAATAATAATAAGTCACCTGCTTCGGCATTTAATGTTTCACTTAAACTAGTTCCAGTTTCATCGGCGAAGAATTTTGAAATCGGTCCTTTTAAGCCGTCTTCTTCCACTTTCATCCAAGCTAAACCTTTAGCTCCATAAACAGATACGAACTCTGTTAATGCGTCAATATCTTTTCTTGAATAGTTACTTGCCGCACCTTTAGCGTTAAGTGCTTTGACTTTGCCGCCGTTCGATACAGTTGAACTAAATACTTTAAAGGATGAATTTTCAACAACTGCTGAAACGTCTATGATTTCCATCGCAAAACGAGTATCAGGTTTATCTGAACCATATCTCTCCATCGCCTCTTTATAAGTCATACGAGGGAATGGTGATGGAATTTCAATACCTTTAACTTCTGACACAACTTTTGTCATCATTTCTTCCATCATCGCCATTAATTCCTCTGTATCCATAAATGACGTTTCAATATCAACTTGTGTGAATTCAGGTTGACGGTCTGCACGTAAGTCTTCGTCGCGGAAACAACGAACAACTTGGAAATACTTTTCAAAACCAGAAGTCATCAACAGTTGTTTAAAAATTTGCGGTGACTGTGGAAGTGCGTAAAATTCTCCAGGATGCACACGACTAGGTACTAAATAGTCACGCGCTCCTTCAGGCGTGCTTTTCGTTAACATAGGCGTTTCAATTTCTAAAAATTCTCTTTCATCCAAAAAGTTTCTCATCGTTTTCGTAACGTTATGTCTCATTTTAAATGTTTCTTGCATTTCCGGACGACGCAAGTCTAAATAACGATATTTTAAACGCATCTCTTCAGAAACTTCTACATCATCTTTAATGTAAAAAGGTGTCGTCTTAGCTTCATTAATGATTTCTATTCCATCTGCCTTTATTTCAATTTCACCTGTAGGCATATTTGGGTTTACAGCTTCACGAGCTACCACAGTTCCTTTAATAGCGACAACATATTCACTACGGACGTTATCAGCAATGTTTAACGCCTCGCTTGATTCTTCTGGGTTAAATACTACTTGGACAATTCCTGAACGGTCACGTAAATCTATGAAAATAAGTCCACCTAAATCACGACGTTTTTGCACCCAACCATTTAATTGCACTTGTGTACCGATTTCTTCTTTTCTTAAATTACCACATTGATGTGTTCGTTTTATCATCATTATTCCCCCTCTACTTCTTTGATTTCATTTATTACTGAATCTAGTGATAATTCTTGTTGTTCGCCACTTTCCATATCTTTGACAAGAACAACATTTTTTTGAATTTCATCTTCTCCTATAATAAGAACACGTTTTGCTTGAAAACGATCTGCTGCTTTAAACTGTGCCTTCGCTTTACGGTCTAAATAATCTTTATCAGCACTTAGACCCGCTTTGCGAAGTTGGTAAAGGAGTTTTGTCGCTACTTTTTTTGCTTCCTCACCCATCGCAACGATAAAGCAGTCTAACTCCGTCTTTATTGGTAATTCCACTTTTTCTGCTTCTAATGCTGCAATTAGTCTTTCAATACTTAATGCAAAACCAATTCCAGGTGTTTCTGGACCTCCAAGTTGTTCAACAAGACCATTGTATCTACCACCACCACTTAACGTTGTAATAGCACCGAACCCTTCTGCATCACTCATAATTTCAAAAGCAGTGTGATTGTAATAATCGAGACCGCGAACCAAAGTTTCATCGACAACATAAGGAATTTCCATAGCTGTTAAATGCTGTTTTACTTCAGTAAAGTATGCACTAGATTGTTCATTTAGATAGTTAAGAATGGATGGCGCATTGCTCATCAGTTCATGATTGCGATCTTTTTTACAATCTAAAATACGTAATGGATTTTTTTCTAAGCGCTGTTTACAATCGCTACAAAACTCATCTATTCTAGGCTGAAAGTGTTTTATTAACGCTTCTTTGTGTGCGTTTCTACTTTCGGCATCACCTAGACTATTAATAACTAACTTGATATTTTTTAATCCTAACTCACGATATAAATCCATTGCCAAAGCAATTACTTCCGCATCTACCGATGGGTCATTACTGCCAATTGCTTCAATGCCAAATTGAACGAACTGTCTAAATCTTCCTGCTTGTGGTCGTTCATATCGAAACATTGGTCCTAAATAATACAGTTTCGTAGGTTGTGCAGCATTTCCAAATAATTTATGTTGAACAAAAGCCCGGACAGTTGATGCCGTTCCTTCTGGACGTAATGTTAAATTACGGTCGCCTCGATCAGTAAACGTATACATTTCCTTTTGCACGATATCTGTTGTATCACCAACACCTCGTTCAAAAAGTTCTGTATGTTCAAAGATAGGCGTGCGGATCTCCTTATAGTTGTATCGCTCACAAATATTGTGTGCACTTTGTTCTATGTACTGCCATATTTCTGAATCACCTGGTAAAATATCCTGTGTTCCGCGGGGAACTTGAATTTTCATCTATTATCCCTCCAATTTTTTGAAATAAAAAAAACTCTCATCCACAATAAAATATTGTAGGGACGAGAGATTACCCGTGGTGCCACCCTAGTTGAAGCTAAATGCTTCCACTTTCGGTCAGTTAACGCCTGATTACGTTCTACTCCTACTAACAAATACTAGCTTTTCAGAGAGAAACCTAAGAAGTGTCATTCATTAAGCTTCTTTGGAGAAGTGCTTTCAGCCTAGGACACTTCATCTCTTACCAATCCATCTTAACTACTATCTTCATTACTGGTTTTATAAACAAATTTAATTGTTATTTATCATACCTTTATTCTCTTTTTATTGTCAACGATTTTCTAGCCTCTTCCTAATTTTTTCTTAAGCTTTTTTACACTACCTAAATTTAAACCGAATTCCTCTGCTAACTCGTAATTTGTTAACGCTTGTTCCTTTTGTGTAAAATCATGAAAATCAACCCCAAAGAGCTGCTCTGCTCCATTTTGTGCAATTTTAGCTTTTTCATTATGTCTCATAAACATCCACCCTACCCTTTCATTTTTAGAGGAAATTAATCTTTTTCATAGAATGTAATAATAATTTGTTATTTATACTAGTTGATACTTCCTGTAAAATAGTAAATACAATCTAAAATAAGAGAGGAGAACAATTTTTGAAAGTTACTAGTTACCTCCCCTTCATCGTACTTTTTACTATTATTCTTTTTAGTTTCCCAGAAAAAATGCATGCGAATTCAACAATTTCAGTAAGTGTTGACACGCTTAATGTTCGCGAAGATGCTGGAGTTACTTTTCCTATTATTGACCAAATACATAATGGTGATACATACGAGGTTATTGGTGAAAAAGGGACTTGGATTAATATAAAATTATCAGAGAATAAATCTGGTTGGGTTGCATCGTGGCTCGTCGAAAAATCTGATTCGACTGATGGCACGAAGGTATATTCGAATGTAAAAGGATTAAATGTGCGAAGTGGACCAAACACTTCTACTAAAATAATTTCCCAAATTAACCCTGATCAAACATTTACCTACTTAGGGGAAGAAGGACAATGGACGAAAATTGATTTTAATGGCGTGGAATCTTGGGTTGCCTCTTGGCTAATCTCAGTTACGCATACGGAAAAAAATGATAATGTTTTAAAAACAGCAACAATTGACGTTAGTATATTAAATGTGCGAAATGCCCCATCTTTGTCAGCCTCAATTTTAGGTAGGTTGTCTAAAGGAACTACGGTGTCAATCATTGACGTAAAAGATGGATGGTATAAAATTTCTTTTAAAAATGAGTTTGGCTGGATTGCTGGTGACTATGTAAAATCAGCAAGCTCAAAACAAGAAGCAAGAGTTACAACTGATATATTAAATATTCGTAGTGAACCGACAACAAATTCTACGATTATAGGAAAGCTAATAAAAGATAGTATTGTCACGATTACTGCGGAACAACAAGATTGGAAAAAAGTCATCACAGATTCTGGCACAGAAGGCTGGGTTGCAGGGTGGTATCTATCCGATAATAAGGAAGAAATTAAAAATATTCCTTTTGTAAAAGTCATTTATAATGGGACAAATATTCGTTCTGGACCAAGCACGAGGACAGACGTTGTTTTACGGGCTAATAATGGTGAGCAATTCGCTATTGTTAGTAAAGAAGGAGATTGGTATGAAATATCTATTAGTGAAACAGAGACAGCATATATCGCTAGCTGGATTGTTACTACAACCAATTTAATGCAAACTAACGCATCTTCTAGAGCTGTCTTAAAAGGAAAAACAATTGTGTTAGACCCTGGTCACGGTGGAAGAGATAGTGGGGCAATTGGAGTTACAGGGATTACTGAAAAAACTTTAACACTTAGTACAGCAAAATTATTAGCAAAGGCATTAAAAGAAGCTGGTGCAACTGTCATCTTAACTCATAATGGAGAACGCTATGTATCTCTAGAAAATCGAGTAATAACTGCGCATTACAATAATGCCGATGCATTTATAAGCATTCACTTTAATTCGTCTTTTGATTCAAGTGCTGGTGGAATAACAACGTACTATTTTAAAAATACAACCGACAAACGCTTAGCCGAAGCTATACATAAACAATTAATTGCAAAAACAGGCTTGCGTGATCGTGACTACCGCTACGGAAATTACCATGTACTTAGAAGAAACAAACAGCCGTCTGTCTTATTAGAATTAGGTTTTATATCAAAAGGAACAGAAGAAGCTCTTGTAAAAACAAATAGTTATCAACAAACAGCTGCTGATGCTATTTTCCAAGGACTTATAAACTACTTTAAATAAAACAAGATAGTAAAAAAATCCAAACTCATTCAGAATTTCTCTCTGGATGGTTTGGATTTTTTCATTTATTCTTATTAAAAGAATATGATGCGAGGTCAAAATACTTCGCTTTCCACGGGCCTCACATCAGCCTCCACAGAAAGCAACGAATGCTTTCTTATGGGGTCTTCGGACACTGGCTTATCCGTAGGAGTCTTCGCATTTTGACATCGTCGTCTTTTAAATAAACTACAGCGAATCATTTTCTTTTTCTATCATTAATGTAACCGGTCCAACATTTGTAAACTGCACATCCATCATCGCACCAAAGCTACCTGTCTCTACTTGAATTCCTTTTTCACTGAGTTTTTTGTTAAACATATCATACAATTCTTCAGCAATTTCAGGTTTTGCAGCATTCATGTAATTCGGTCTTCGCCCTTTTCGACAGTCCCCGTATAACGTAAATTGTGATATAGATAAGACTTTTCCATTCACATCAATTAAGGAATGGTTCATCTTCCCTTGATTGTCTTCGAAAATTCGTAAATTAGCAACTTTATCTACTACATAGTTTAAAACTGCTTCATCGTCGTTATGAGTAATGCCTACTAAAAGCATCACCCCATGATCAATTTGTCCAACGATTTCTTCATTTACAATAACTTTGGCATCTTTTGCTCGTTGTACTAAAACTTTCATCATAAACTCCTTTTATTGCATCGTACGTCGAACGGTAAAAATATCTGGAATTTGCTTGATTCGCTCGACTACTTTCTCTAAATGACTATTATTATGGATTGCGATCATCATATCAATAGTTGCCATTTTGTTACGGTCTGAACGACCGGAAACAGAGTTAATATTTGTTTTTGTTTCATTTACTGCATGTAAGACTTCATTTAACAAGCCACGGCGATCAAACCCGTAGATTTCTAAAACGACATTATAAAGTTTTTCATTTTGCTTTTCTTCTTCCCACTCAACTTCAAGAAGACGAGTATTAGCATCTTCATTGGCGATATTTGGGCAATCCGCACGATGAACGGATACACCACGGCCTTTTGTTATATAGCCAACAATCTCATCACCAGGAATCGGATTACAACACTTAGATAAACGAATTAACAAGTTATCAATGCCTTTAACAACTACTCCGGCAACAGATCGTTTTTTCGGTTTTATTTCCCTTAGTTCGTTAACTGCATCAACAATCGTTGTATCAGATGATTCCTTTTCCCGCTCTTTGCGTAACGTTTCCGTGAGCTTTGAAGCAATTTGGGAAGCTGTGACACCATTGTATCCAACAGCTGCAAACATATCATCGTCACTAGCAAAATTAAACTTTTTCAAGGTGCGTTCAATATTTTTCGAATGAAGAGCATCCTTCATTTTAAAGCCTAAGTGCTTAATTTCTTTTTCAACAAGTTCCTTACCTTTTGCTACATTTACTTCTTTTTTCTGTTTCTTAAACCATTGACGAATTTTATTTTTAGCTTGTGAAGATTGTGCTATTTTAACCCAATCTTGACTTGGCCCATAAGAATGTTTTGAAGTTAACACTTCGACGATATCGCCAGTATTTAATGCTTTGTCCAGTGGAACAATTTTTCCGTTCACTTTGGCACCGATACAATGATGTCCAATTTCAGTGTGGATACGATAAGCAAAATCTAATGGAACAGATCCAGATGGTAATTCAACAACATCACCTTTGGGTGTAAATACGAAAACGGTATCAGAGAAGAGATCCACTTTTAATGATTCCATAAACTCTTCCGCATTGCTCATATCTTGTTGCCATTCTAATATTTCACGGAACCACTCTAATTTACCATCAAAGGCATTATTGTCCGAATCATTTTTATCTTGGGTTTCTTTATACGCCCAATGTGCTGCTACACCATATTCAGCAATCTTATGCATGTCCTTCGTACGAATTTGAACTTCCAACGGCTCGCCTTTAGGACCAATTACTGTCGTATGAAGGGACTGATACATATTTGATTTTGGCATAGCAATATAATCTTTAAACCGTCCAGGCATCGGCTTCCAGCACGTATGAATAATACCTAAAGCTGCATAACAGTCTTTAATATTTTCAACGACAACCCGAACTGCAAGAAGGTCATATATTTCATTAAATTGCTTATTTTGTATGGCCATTTTTCGATAAATGCTATAAATGTGTTTCGGGCGTCCGGAAATATCTGCATCTATGTGGACTTCTTCTAATTTAGCTCGAATTTCATTCGTTAATTCATCGATATGAAGTTCTCGCTCCGCTCGCTTATTTTTCATTAAATGGACAATACGATAATATTGTTGCGGGTTTAAATAACGTAGTGCCGTATCTTCTAACTCCCATTTAATTGTTGAGATTCCAAGTCGATGAGCTAATGGTGCAAATACTTCAATCGTTTCATTTGCTATTCTACGCTGTTTTTCTGGCTTCATATGCTTTAACGTTCGCATATTGTGAAGGCGATCTGCGAGTTTTATCAAGATAACTCTCATATCTTTCGCCATTGCAACGATCATTTTCCTATGGTTTTCAGCTTGTTGTTCTTCATCTGATTTATATTTAATTTTCTTAAGTTTTGTCACACCATCTACTAACATCGCTACTTCTTGATTAAATGTCGCTGCGATCTGATCTTTTGTTACATCAGTATCTTCGACAACATCATGTAAAAAAGCCGCAGCAAGAGTAACTGCATCAAGTTCTAGATTTACTAGAATTCCTGCAACTTGTACGGGATGTATTATATAAGGATCACCTGACTTACGAAATTGCCCTTCATGAGCTTTTTTCGCAAATTGATACGCTTTTTCTAAAAATGCAATATCATCCTTATTTAAATAGCTATTCGCTTTTTCAAGTACTTGTTCAATGGTTTGCATTTTTTCTTGCGTCATAAAATCACCTTAACCAATTCTAGATATTGTTTTCATTATCAAGAAAAATTGTCTAGATGTAAAGAAAATTCGAGTTTTTTTTCATTCTTTTCAAAAACTGTTGAAAAAATAAAAAAAAAGACAGGAACAAAAGTTTTGCACTCATAGAAAAATCCGAACCCAATCAGAATTTATTTCTGGATGGTTCGGATTCTAATTTACTTAATAATATTAAAATCCTCCGTCAAAAATGCTTCGCTTTCCGTGGGCACGGCCTCAGCCTCCGGAGAAGCAAAGAACGCTTCTTCCGGGGTCTTCAGACTCGTGCTATCCCACAGGAGTCTCGCATTTTGACTTCGGATTATTTTCAATTATGTTCGGTTTTTATTGCCTCTTTTTTGTTTTGTCCCAGCCTCTTAAAAAATTACAATAATTTAGTATTGCATTAAAGTTTTAATGTCTACTCCACCTAATTTTTCACGACCGTTTAGTTCTGTTAACTCAATGAAGAATGCAGCTCCGACAACAATTCCACCTAATTCTTCAATTAGCTTAATAGTAGCTTCAATTGTTCCACCAGTAGCTAATAAATCATCAGTGATTAAGACACGTTGACCAGGCTTAATCGCATCTTTGTGCATTGTTAAAACGTCTTTTCCATATTCTAAACCGTAGTCTACACGGACAACTTCACGTGGAAGTTTTCCTTCTTTACGGACAGGAACGAAACCAATTTCTAATTCATAAGCAACCGGACATCCTACGATAAATCCTCGAGCTTCAGGTCCTGCAATAACATCAACATTTAAATCTTTTGCGTAGTCAACAATGTCCTTAATAGCTTGTTTAAAAACGCCACCGTTTTGCATAAGTGTTGTTATATCTTTAAAGCGAATTCCTTCAATCGGCCAATCTTCAACTACTGTAATGTGCTTTTTGTAATCCATCTTCTATTTCCTCCTCGTCTCTCACCGAATTGTCTTTACATTGTTGTAAAAGTGTCATTAATGACCGGTAAGAGGAATAACATAATTCATTTTCTAAATCCATTTGCTCTTTTTTACTTTGATAAGATTTTGACTCTGTCAGATCACGTTTTGTGTTAACATGATTAATTGTCAAAAGACCATCTTCTATTTTAACAAATTCTAATTCAAAAAACACCTTCGACATGAAATTTACTGTTTGTTTTGACCAACCTTTATGTTTTGCCAAGTCTTCGCCATGCTTTTTCAAGTCAAATGTTTGCTTTTTTAATAGAAATCCGTAAAACCATTTAAAATGATCTCGTGTTGGCAATGTTGAAAAATAATGATCATTATCATGATGAAAAACTGCATAAATTCTTTCAGGGAAACTATTACCGTTGAAAAAATTTTGCAATTGTTCCATAGAAGTTGGTAAGTCTAATAGAAACAGATATCCATTTTTCAATAGCTTTGGTGTTGATTCTTTATCTAGTTGAAGCAATGATTCTGACCATTTTTCTAGTTGTAGCCTTTCCATTGTTCCATCTTGAAAGCTGACTAATTGAATTTTATCTTGCGGCATTTCCTCTAACTTTTTTGCTACATTTCTTGAACTACGGAAATCAAAAAGTTGCCAATCTTGAACTGCTAAATCCTCCAATAAAAGTTGCGGTTTGCGGAAGCCATTCCATTCATTAATGCCTAACTCACCTACAACAGCTATTTTTGCTAATGGGGAAATGTGTTCAAGTTTTTCTCCTAAATTAAACCCGATAGTGTCAATTGTGCTGTTTTCTTGGGCAAGCGTCATTTTCAAGTGATTTTGGCTTGCTCCAACTGTTTTCATCTCGTGTATTTTTTCGCACGTTAGTAATACTTTTGGCGATGGGTTTTGTACACCAAAAGGAGCTAATCGATTTATTTGTTCTATTGTTGCAATTGTGACATCCTCAAGATTACACTCAATATCAACATGTTTAATTGGAATAAAATCTTCTTCTGTTAGTATTTCTTTTGCTTGTTCTTTTAAACGTGACCTTAACAAATCAACATTTGATAAGTCCAAAGTCATACCTGCTGCCATCGGATGTCCTCCAAAGTGAGGTAAAATATCACGACACTTTGAAAGATTAGCAAAAAGATCAAACCCTTCGATACTTCGTGCTGATCCTTTAGCAATGCCCTTTTCCTTATCGATACTTAAAATGATTGTTGGTCGATAATACTTTTCTACAACACGTGATGCTACTATCCCAACAACCCCGGGATTCCAGCCTTCTTTTGCAATAACGAGCACTTCATTGTCTGCTGGAGGAAAGTATCTATCAATCATTTCATACGCTTCTTCAGTCATCGTGTTGACTAACTTTTGTCTTTCTTTATTAAGACCATCAATTTCATTTGCTAGTTCTTCCGCTTCTTCGATAGAGTCAGATAGTAGTAAATGAACAGCAGGATCTGCTGATTCCAATCTACCAACAGCGTTGATTCTTGGTCCAATTGCAAATCCAATATTTTCTGCAGTAAGCACTTGCCCTTCAAGTCCACACACTTTTAGTAGTGCTTTAATTCCTATGCGAGTGGACCGAGACATCATTGCCACGCCACGACTAGCTATGATTCTATTTTCATCTACTAATGGCACTAAGTCCGCAATCGTTCCAATTGCGGCAATTTCCAATAACTGTTGAGGAACTTCTCCATAGAGCGCATGTGCTAGTTTGAATGCTACACCTACACCTGCGAGTTCATGGAATGGATAATTAGGGCTTAATTTCGGATGTATGATAAAGTCAGCTGCTGGTAATTGTGGCGATGGTTCATGGTGATCAGTAATGATGTAGTCTAATCCAATTTCCTTTGCAACATCCGCTTCTGCAATGGCAGAAATTCCTGTATCTACAGTAATAACTAATGAATAACCTGCAGATTTTGCCCAGCGAAATGCTTGTTCATTTGGACCGTATCCTTCGGTAAATCGATTTGGAATGTAAAAGTCAACATCTGCACCAAGATCTTGCAATGTAACCATTAATACAGTCGTAGAACTAACCCCATCCGCATCATAATCACCAAAAATTAGTATCTTTTCATTATTTGTTATCGCATCTTTTATTCGTTTAACAGTTCCAGCCATTCCTTCTAATAAAAATGGATCATGGAACTCCATCGGTTCTATAAATAAAAAGCGTTTAGCTTCTTCAATTGTTTCTATTCCTCTCATCACTAAAAGTCTTGCAACTAACAATTCTATTTGCAAGATTTCTGCGAGAGATTGGGCTTTCTCTTCATCAAATTTTCGTAGTTTCCAACGTGATTTTGCTTTTAACATGAGACCACCCCTTGACCAACTCATTATACTAGAGAGGCCAAGGGGTGGCAATAACTATTCTTTTACAGTATTTTCTTCCGTGCTATCTTCTTCGCTAATGTCTTCTTCTAATTCTTCAGTTGCTGGCTTTTTTTCTACTTCTGGTTTTTCTTCGGCTTTTGGAGACGATTTTTCCACTTTCTCGCTCAGCATTGCAATTTCCTTGTTTGCAACCTTCAACTGTCTTTGTAAGCGAAACATACGATACATACCAACAGAACCAACGATTAATCCACCCATGAAAACAGATCCAATAATTACTAAAATTAAAGGAATACTCTTTTTAGCAAACAGAAAATCTACTGTTACCGGGTCTACATTAATAACAGCGAATATGGCTACGATTAATGCAAATAAAATTGCTAATAATAAACTCCATTGTCCTTTCATACTACTCCCCCTCATCACTATATGGATTTATATGTACAAATACATCTTGAATATGTGCTTCACTTAATAATTTTTCTTTTACATTTTTTCCGACTTTATGGCCTTCTTCAACAGTCATAAATGGATCAACTGCTACTTTAATATCAACAATTACATAATGCCCGTGCTCACGAGCTTGTAAAGAATTAATTGCTAATACTTTATCGACCGATTTGGCAATTTCTACTAAGTGAACAGTATCTTCCTCATGTAAAACATGGTCAAGTGTATTATGAATGGATTCTGATCCTAAGTTCCATGCCATCTTTAAAATTAAAATCCCGACCACTAATCCAGCAACTGGGTCAGCATAGACAGCCCAAGTAAATCCTAGCTTTCCACCAAACACTGCCGCAACAATTCCAACTAATGTAGCAATCGATGAAAAGACATCAGATCGATGTTCATAGGCATTAATAATTAACGCATCACTTCGTAACTTTTTACCTAGTCGATATTTCCAGCGAAATAATATTTCTTTAACTATAATCGAGATCGCTGCAGCATAAATAGCTATTACTCCAGGAGCTTCAATCGGTTTAAAAAATGCTTCCACTGATGACAAGGCAATTTCAAAACCGACAATTACCATAAGGACTGCAACAATAATAGCTGCAAT